>CAZPJZ010000129.1:0-6406 GCA_964586995.1 uncultured Pirellulales bacterium
TCAACCCCCAGCGCCACAATCCCGTAGATGGCGACCATCGCCACCGACGTTATCTGATTCCTCGTTTTCTTAGAAAAGCAACGCATCGTACTTGCTTACCTGCCTTGCTTTCGCAATCAAGGCTTCTGTAAAATTGCAGCCTTAAGCATATTAGTAATCCGTCATTATTGGTTTTTGTGACCTGTCATTGCCGCAAGGCCGGCAATCCGAATTACCGGCGTCCTGGATTCCGCATCAAATGCGGAATGACAGCCTACTTAACCGAACCTGATAGACTACTGCGCACATGTTACATTGCTGGCGAAGGTCTGTCAACGTTAACTCGGCCGAGGAAAAGAAGATTTCGATGCCGGCTGCGGCGGCGAAGAGGAGGTCCGGCTGTGGCGGGCATGCTCCGGCGGGCCGATACTCGCCGCTCGCGCCCGATGGTCTTGAGACCTTCAATCGGCGTTAGAGATTTTGTTCGATCATCTCACGCGTCAGGACGACTTTGCCCTCGGCGCAGACCTCGCACCTTCTGACGATGCGTACAGGGATCGGCCTACCGGTGTCAATCGGCGTGCCGTGAATCACGACATTGGGCCCCAGCAAATCCTCCAGATCGATCTCGTTGACGTGCTGCTCTTTGCCCGTACATCGCACCTTGATGATTTTTCCCATTGGTATGCTCCAGAATGATACCTGCCCTATTTATTAGACGCGAATGCAATACATGCCGCCTGGGGCTTTCAGCCCGCCGAATCATGTTTTTTCTTCGTCTGTCACGCGGCGTAGATGATGACGGCTCCGATGGCCAGCGCGATCACGGCAAAAGCCCGCAGCAGCAGACTGGGCTGCTTCTGGGACCACGTTAGGATGCCCCGGAGCTTTTCCGGCCCGAGCGCAAATATCAATAGTCCCGCTATCAGAAACAGAACACCGAAGGCAGCGATGAGCCAGGTGATGTCACATTCGCGGGCGGCCAGTAAGAATATCACGCCCAGCACGAGCCTGACCAGTCCGGCCGCATAGAGGCGTTTACCTTTGCTGAAGAACGCCATGAGGCTCTTCATGACATCCGGCCTTACCAGAAGCACAATCGCAAAGGCCACTATGATTACGCCGATGATTTTGACGATGATGTCCATAGTTTTGTCCCCTATTATCCGCCGTGTGACCGCTCGGCGGTCCTCGAAAGTTATCGTTGCGTTCACTTGCCCGCGCCCGTGTCCTTAACGGGTCTAATCGATGAACTCTATCATGTCGATATCAATTTCCACACTGGCGGCTTGACCGAGCATGTTTATTTGCAGGACCAAGCGTGTGGCACCTTTGGCCTTGACGATGACTCCCTCCAGGCCGAGCAGCGGTCCGGCTATGACCCGGCAACGCTGGCCCGCTCTAATATACTTGTACGGGGTCAAGGGAGCGCCGGCTCGCAGTGCTCGTTCGAACTGGACCAGCTCGTCGACCAGTCTGGCCTGGTCTTTTACCTCAATTACATTTGCCACGCGATTTGTCCGCAGCAGTTCCACGCGTTCGTTTTCTTGGCCACAAAAGAATAGGTACCCGCTGAATAGCGGCAATAGCGAGCGAAACGTCCTGTGGCTTCGGCGCTGAACCTTCCAGGTCATCGGCAGAAAGTAGTTGATATTCTTGCCGATCAGATCATGGGCCAGAGCTTTCTCGTTGCGGCTCTTGGTGTGTGCGACCCACCACAGGCCGGTAAAATCACGGATTGAATCCACTTCGGGCCAGATAATCGGCGGATTTTCACTTGCTTTGAGCAACTTTAGCCTCCCGGCTTCCTGCTGGCATAGGCGGCGCGACTGGTCCAACCTCACGCCGGGCCGCCTGCCCGCCGCCGCTAAACCGGCAATTCGTTTTAGTCGATTAGTAAAACCGGAGCATTAGTTTAGATATATGCGACCAAAATGTCAAAATAATTGGCGGTTTGCCTGCCGCTGCTCCGGCTTGACGGCTCAGCACTGGGTTACTATGATAAAGTCTTGTATTTTGCCACAAAGACGATGCCGTTGGAGGAACCATGGCTAAATCGCGTATCGCAGTGGGTCCGGCTGTGTCGCCGAACAAACCGTCAAGAGCGGCTGCAAAGGATGGCGTGAACGTCCTGTTCACCTGTATTGGCCGGCGAGTCTCCCTGCTCAACTGTTTTCGCCGGGCGGCAAAGCAGCTCAAAATTCAGGCCCGGTTTTTCGGAACGGATACGACCGAGCTTAGCTCCGCTCTGCAACTGTGCGATAAGGGCTTCCTGGTCAAGCCGATAAAGCAAGCCGGCTACATAAAGCAATTGCTGACCATCGTGAAGAATAACAGCGTAAAGCTGCTGGTCCCAACGGTTGACCTGGACCTGAAACTTCTGGCCCGGAACAAGCCAAAATTCGCTGCTTTAGGCTGCCGCGTGCTGGTCTCCGACCCGGAGGTTATCGCAATTTGCCAGGACAAAAGAAGAACGTACCGGTTCTTGGTAAGGCACGGCTTCGATACGCCCCTTACTACCAGCATTCGCTCGGCGCTGTCGAAAGAAATACCGGCAAGGCGGCTGACCTGGCCCTGTTTCCTGAAACCCTGGGACGGCTACGCCAGCCGAGGAAATGCCATCGTGCACAACCGCCTGGAACTGGCGTTTTTCGCCAGACGGATACCGAATGTTATATGCCAAGAGCTTGTCAGGGGCACGGAACATACCTGCGATGTGTATGTTGACTTTGACATGAAGGTTCGCTGTGTGGTGCCGCGAAGGCGGATCGAGGTCCGGGCCGGCGAGGTCAGTAAAGGCCAGGTCAGAAAAGACCCGCTCATTATGAAGGAGGCGGCAAGGTTGGTGGACGCCCTCGGAGCGGGGCCTGGAGTCATCACTTTGCAGTTGTTTCTGACCGAGGATGGCAAGGTAAAATTCATTGAGATCAATCCTCGATTCGGAGGCGGCGTTCCGCTGTCGGTCAAGGCGGGTGCCAACTTTCCCAAGTGGATATTCCAGGAGCTGCTGGGCAGAAAAGCTAATATTCGCTTCGATGGTTTCAAGGATAATTTGACCATGCTTCGCTACGACAGTGAAGTCTGGCTGGAAAGCGGGGGTATCCCGGCCGGTGACCGGGGCTAAAAAGGAAGGCGCGAATTGATACTTGCCAGCTTACTGCAAGACATAATTGGACCGCAGAGGTCGCTTATTTGGGTTCTTCGATTTTGGCCGGTGCTGGCGGTCTCCTTCGTCGGTTCGTTGGCCGCCACCTGGCTGTGCAAGAAGACTGCCATAAAATTTGGTATCGTCGATAGACCCGACGATCTGGTCAAGACCCACAAAGAGCCTATCGCGTACCTTGGAGGCGTGGGCATTCTTATAGGCTTGACGGTCGGGGCGTTGGCGGGTATCGGCTGTTTGAGAAACGAAGAATTCTTCAGCCCGGCCCTGAAGTGGCTGCTGGGCATACTGGCCGGCGGGGTGATCGCATGTTTCGTGGGGCTTACCGACGACATATTCGATATGAGGCCCCGGCACAAATTCCTGGGCCAGATTTGCGCTGCCATTGTTTTGCTGCTTGTGGGCATCACGCCGAATCTGTACCACGTCGCCGATCCTCTGGGCTTGCCCTTGCCTGGTACCCTGGAGGCGGTTCTGAGCATCTTGATCGTCGTATTTTTCGTTCTCGGCGCGACGAACTCGCTGAATTTGCTCGATGGGCTGGATGGGCTTTGTGGCGGCGTGACCGCCATTATTACAGTAGCCATGCTGCTGTTGTCGATACACCTGGCGACCTGGGGATACAGCCAGGTCGGCGACCCGGTGCGGATCATCATTTGTCTTGGGCTGGTGGGCGGCGTCTGCGGATTTTTGCCCTTCAATCGGTATCCGGCCAAGATATTTATGGGCGACGCAGGCAGTATGCTTTTGGGGTTCATGGTGGCCTCGCTGATGCTGCTGTTTGCCGAGCGCGTTCCGCGATGGTGGCTGGCGTCAATCGTCGTATTTGGCCTGCCGATTCTCGACACGGCTGTCGCATTGGTAAGGAGGCTGCTCAATCACAGGCCACTGTTTGTCTCCGATCGCGGTCACATCTACGACCAGATGGTTGACAGAGGCATACCGCTGAAGAAGACCGTTACTATCTGTTATGTGCTCGCCGGCGTTTACGCCGTGATCGGCCTGGTGATGAGTCAGATAAGGACCTGGTATGCAGCCGGGGTATACGTATTGGTTTTTGCGGTGTCCGGCTTTGTGGTGTGGAGAAAAGGCTACCTGAAGATGCAAGGGCTGCGCGGCGCAATTCCGGGAAAGAACCGCTCTTTGAATTGAAACTCCAAATGAAAGGGACGATGTCAATATTGTTGGCATTAATCTTGTGCCCGATACTCTATCAGGCGCAGGTCCTCGGCGCGGATAGTCTGCCGTTGCCGATAATTACCACAAACTCGGTCGAACTCTGCCTAAATAGCAGATACTCCCAGCACTCCCTGCGCGGCGCCGCCAGCACGCAGCAGCTAAGTAACGTCCTATGGGCTGCGGGAAAAGCGCCCGTCACAGGGACTCGCAGGGATATATATGTTGCCACGCCGACCGGGACGTATTTGTATGACCCAAACGGTCACTCGCTGAGTCCGCATTCGGGTGAGGTAGTGAGCGAGGGGGCTTTCGCGATTAGGTATGATAGCGAGCTTGATTTCGACGCCGGGGTCTCGTTTATGCCGGCGCTGCTGGTGTGTGCTTCTTTATGCAAGAGTACCGAATCGCCGATGGCAAGCTGCCCGAAAGGACTGGGATTCCCGAAGACAAGGCTGTTCTTTGGAGTCCAGTCAGGTAAAGGGCTGACGACTCAATTAGTAGCTCACTGCTCCATAGCGCAAGGTGAGCCTGGGTGGCTGCCGGACCCGTGTACCGCTGGCGATAACAGCCTGGAGGAGGTCTTAGCCAATCTGAAGTACGTCAGCAGCTTCGCTCAAACGAATCTGACGCTGCCACAGATTTCCCAGATTCTTTGGGCGGGATATGGCTGCACCGCTCATACGACAACCAACGGCAGGGCAGGCCTGACCGTTCCTTCGGCCTTTGCCAACTATTATTTGACCGGTAGCATCTATCTGGTAAATGAGGACGGTGTTTATCGCCATCATAACAGAAATCCCAGCACGAATACGGCCACCAGAGACCATAGAATCGAGAAGGTAACCTCTGTTCGCGTTAGAGGCACTGTACAGTCTGCCGACGTCAGAGACAGTCTGCGGTCTGCGGTTGGCGGTCTGCCTGAGGCGCCGTGTTACGTCGTACTTTGCCTGGATTCTTCATACGTGGGGCAGGAGTACGCTCAGTTAGAGGTAGGTTTCGTGGCCGGCAACATGCTCATCCAGGCCAGTGCAATCGGTTTGGGTTGTGACTTTAGGACCAAGCTGACCTCTGCCGAGCGGAAAAATATTGAGGCTGCCATGAGTATACCTGCGTCACATATCCCCCAGGCGATAGTCAGCATAGGTCCGGTGGCTCCAGCAGGAGCCTCAGTGTCTATTTCTGTAGTTCTTCAAGGTGATGGCCGCCCTGATACGGGGTGGTCCGTTCCATTGACAGCTAAATTCTTCACGCCCGGCGCGAATGTCTTAAATGGCACTCCAACTTACCAGTTCAACTTGACCGTCGCCAGGTCCACTACCGGCGGCGCAGCCGTCTGCGAGGCTACCGCTGTCGCGCCAGGCGCCTACGATATAACCGCGCGCAGCGAATCCACTCTCCTGAACGTTAAGAGAAGCATCTTCGTCTCGGCGCCAAATACGTCCGTGGACCTGGGCACCCTTCTGGAAGGTAACGCCAACCAGGACAGTATAGTCAATCTTGGTGATTATGCCGTCCTGTCGAGGTGCTGGCTGGCATCCCAGGCGCAGCCGGACTATGACGTCCGGACGGATTTCGACCGCGATGGATTCGTTGATGCTGCTGACGTTAGCCTGCTGGCTGCCAACTGGCTGATGACCTCACCAGTAGAACCCTCGCCTTAATTTAGAGTTACTGTCAAGTACTCCGTATCGGCGGCGAAACGTATCGCCCCTTTATAAACAGCCGGAACGAGGACGGTGTCACCTGCCTTGAATTCCACTGCATCGGTGTTCTGCGACAGAAAAGTGCCGCCGCCGGTGATGAAAACGATGGTCTTCATTTTGCCTGGCGACAGAAGCAGCTCAGAGCCTCTGGCTTGATGGCCTTTATCTACCTTAAAGTATTGGCAATCAACCAATCGGCCAACAGTCGTTACCGCAAGCGCATTGCTGCTCATATCAAAGTGGATGCTTTCTAAAGCTTCTTCGATGTGCAGCTCTCTGGGCTTGCCGGTCTCGTCAACCCTGTTGAAGTCGAAGACGCGATAGGTCGTATCTGATGGCGTCTGGATCTCCGCTATCAACAGACCTGGCCCGATGCTATGGA
>CAZPJZ010000130.1:0-6404 GCA_964586995.1 uncultured Pirellulales bacterium
GGTGCGAGCTTTGCCAAGGGAGCAAGACTGTGGGTGGATGGCTTCGCCAGCTTTACTGCCAGTGAGCTTGCCATATTGGTAGAGTTACTGAAGGTAGTCGCAGATGCACAAATTGCCCTCTGCCTGGACCCATCAGAACTCAAATTCGAAATTCGAGATTCACAATTCGAAGTTTTGTTCCCACAGGATGGTCTATTTAGTCCCACTCAGCGCACCTACGCCGCGATATTGGCGATCCTCAAGAAAGCAAGACTGCGGTTACACAAGCCCGTAATCCTTGACCACCAAATTAGGTTTGCTGAATGTCCGCAGCTTGCTCACATCGAGCGACATATATTTGCAGAGACCGACCATCCAAAAAGCCAGCGGAAGGACAACTCAACGGTGCACGTGCCTAAAATGACAGCCGGTCCTAATATCCGTGTAATATCCGCCCCCAATGCCAGAGCAGAGGTAAGATTCGTCGCCAGACAGATACTCCAGTTGGTCAAGCAGAAGAACTATCGATATCGTGACATTGCAGTTATAGCCTCGGACCTCGACAGCTACCAACATTACGTAAAGGCTTACTTTGACGACTATGGGATACCGTTTTTCATCGACAAAGCAAAGCCATTGAATCAGCATCCGATTGTTCAGCTTGTTTGTTCTGCGATGCGCGCGGTGACAAGTGGTTTTTCCAATAGCGATATCTTTGCCTATCTTAAAACCGACCTTGTCCCCGTACAGCGCTGCGAGGTGGACTTGCTGGAGAACTATTGCGTTGCCTTCGGCATATCAGGCAATGATTGGATAGACCCAAAGCAGTGGCATTTTGCCGGCCGGGCTGACGCAGAATTCGATGAGCAGCGGGTAGATGAAATCCGCCGAAAAGTCGTTGCCCCTTTGCTTGGCCTGCGGGAGAAATTGTGCCACCGGGACGCGACCGTGAAAGAGCGGCTCACCGCCGCGGAGTTCACTACGGGCGTTTCTGACTTTCTCGAGGCTTTGCGCGTTCGTGAAAGCCTCGGTGATTGGATTGAAGAATGCGCCGAGCAGAAGGACCACGCAGCGAGCGACGAGCACCGCCAGCTTTATGACAAGCTGGTGGACGTTTTTGACGAGCTTGCGGAAGTCTTTGCAGGTCAGCATATGTCAGCGGCAGACTACCTGGCGATCATCAGTTCTGCTTTTTCACAGTTGACGCTGGCCTTTATTCCGCCGACTCTCGACCAGGTTCTGGTCGGTTCTATCGAGCGCAGCCGACATCCGGATTTGAAAGCGGTCTTTCTCGTCGGTGCCACCCAACGGCAGTTTCCTGTCCCGGTCAGCTTTGACAGTATCCTGACCGAAGACGACCGCATGACTGTCGCAGAGTCGGCCGACTTCCCGCTTGGACCGGGCGCAAGGCAGAATCTCGCCGACAGACAATATCTGGCTTACATCGCATTTACGCGTCCTTCGGAATTCCTGTGCATAAGCTATCCCTCCGTTGATGATAGAGGCAGTGCGGTGGTAAGGTCGCAATTCATAGCCGAGCTGGAATCGTTGTTTGAGGACCTCTCCGAACAGTCAATCACGGCCGAACAAATTGATGTTGAGAGGGTACACAATGAAGTGGAGCTGGCGGATTTGCTGTGCAGCCGGCTTGGCAGAGATGCTCTGGTTCCTGAAACCGGCAATGGCGGGCGGCTTTGCGACCTGTGGGGTGACATTTGTTCGGATGAGCAATTTGCGGAACTTCGGTCACGCGTTCTTTCTGCGCTCAATTATGACAATCGTGCACAGTTAAGCGGTGATATGGCGGAGAAGCTTTTCAGCCAGAGGATTACGAGCTCGGCAACAAAGGTGAGCACTTTTGCGGCGTGTCCATACCGATACTTCGCACGGTATGTGCTGGAATTGAAACAGCGGGCGGAATTTAAGCTGGAGCCGCTCGATGTGGGGCTGTTTTATCATCGTGTTTTGGATTTGTTGTTGAAGTCTGTCAACGCCGAAGGTGTAGACTTCGCCACGGTCCGGCAGGAGCGGCTTGTGCAACTGCTGAAGGAACAGATATCGAAGCTTGTCGCAGAAGACCCCTTCATCTCGAACTTTGTCCGGCGCTCCGCCCACAACGCATTCATCATCCAGTCCGCCGGTGCGTATCTTGAAGACTGTGTTCAGGCAATCGCAGAGATGGTGCGGGCCGGCAGTTTCAGGCCGACCCTCTCGGAAGTGGCGTTTGGTGAGGCCGACAGCGCTCTTGGCCGGTATGAGCTTACAATGCCGGATGGCCGGGTACTTTCTCTCAATGGCAAGATCGACCGGCTGGATACTGCGCAACTTGACAGTAACAAGGCAGCGATTATCTTCGACTACAAGCGAAGGCCACAGTCCTTTAGCTGGGCGGAGCTTTATTACGGCATAGATATGCAACTGGCCATTTATATGCTGGCCGTGCGTGACGCAGCCGGCTCCAAGATAAGAAATTCAGTTGGCGCGTTCTATATGCCTGTTGAGGTAGCGCCTGAGAAAACCACGCTGGATGAGCTTTCAGAGCAAGGCGAACGCTTCCGCTACAAGGCAAAGGGCGTGTTCAACGGGCAATTCTTTCAACTGCTCGACCGCTCCAATAGCAACAAGTTCTATAACTTCTTCGTCACCAAAAAAGGCGACCAGTACGGCTACGACAATAGAAGCGGGGCGTTGAGATCTGGCGATTTCCAGAGATTATTGCAGTTCACCGAGGCAAAAATAGTTAAGCTCGCCCAAGAGATCATCTCAGGCAAGATTGATGTTGAACCATATCGTCTGGGTGGATGGTCACCTTGTAGCCAGTGCGAATATAGGCCCGTGTGCCGATTTGACTGGCAGATAAATGACTACAACTTTCTGGAGTCACTAAATAAGTCCCAGGCTCTCCGGAAGATGGGAATGGCTGATGCCTGAAAAACAGATTAACTGGACCGATCAGCAATTGCGTGCGATCAGTCAGCGAGGCCGCGATGTCCTGGTAAGTGCATCGGCGGGCACGGGGAAAACGCAAGTGCTATCCGGCCGCTGCGCCAGCATCGTCTCGGCGGGCTGCGACGTATGGAACATCCTCGTATTGACTTTTACCGACATGGCGGCAGAGCAGATGCGCAGCCGCATCGCCGAGCAACTGCGAGCCGGATTTCTCAGAACCGCAGACGCCCATCTTCGCCGGCAGCTCGTGCTGTTGCAGGGTGCCGATATCAGCACTATACATTCGTTCTGCAAGCGGCTTATCACGGAGCATTTTTACGAGCTCGACCTTGACCCGACCTTCAGCGTCATAGACGCCGATGAAGCAAAACTGCTAAAGACCGAGGCCCTGGCCGAAACCGTCGACTGGGCCTGGCAGCAAAGCCACCTACAGCGGCCACTGGCTGAGCTTTTGTACCGGCGGGACCTTCGCACGAACGACGGCTTTCTGGCAAGGATATTGGAGCTTAGCGACTTTCTCGACGGCGTCGTATCGAGAGAGAACTGGCTCCAAAGGGCATCGCGGCTTGCGGAGCTGGCCAACCCTCTTACATCCGAACTCGGACAAAGACAAAAGCAGATTGTGTCCGACAGATTGCATGATATTCTTCGACAGCTTGAACATGCACGGATGCTTTATGAAAAAGAAATTCCTGACGGGGATTGGGCAGAGTACTTTGCGGATGCCTTTATCAAGCCGGTTGCGCAGTGTATCGAGCTTCTGCAAGCCGGAAATTGGGATACATGCGCCCGACAGATACGCAGCTTCACTAAACCGACTTTCCGTCGTCCCAAAGACCTGCCCGAAACGACTGCCGAGCTGATATCCAAAACCAGAGAAAAGGCTGTCAAGTCCATGACCGAGCTTGCAAGCCTTGCGGTTGTGAATCCGGATTATCTTGATCGGCTCGGTGATTCCGTCAGCCTGCAGACCAGCGTGCTCATCGCCCTTGCCGAGAGATTCGATGAAGTATATTGCCGGGCAAAGCGGACGCTCAATTGTCTGGATTTTGCCGATCTTGAGCACCATGCCCTGAAGCTCTTGACGGACAAAAACTCTCCAGAGAATGGGCGCCTGCCCTCAGCAGTGGCTCTGACGCTTCGGCAGAAATACAAGTACATATTTGTTGACGAATATCAGGATATCAATACGGTTCAGCAGCAGATACTCGACAGGCTCAGCGCCGGGCGCAACATTCTGGAAGTCGGTGACATCAAGCAGAGCATCTACGGCTTTCGCGGGGCTGAGCCGGCCATTTTTCTTGAGCATCTCAAATCCGCTTCGGTCGATCCTGAAAACTTGGCTGCCGGCCTGCGTGTTGACCTCAACGTGAATTTTCGCTCGGCCGGGGACATCCTTGATTTTGTAAATAAGATTTTCTCGCGCATCATGACCGCCGCCTTTGCGGACATTGATTACGACCAGGCCGCTCAGTTAAGGCCGGGTCTGCAGCTTGCCGCAGCGCCATCGCAGGGCGAGCGGACCGTGGTGGAATTTCATATTCTTGACGAAGTAGATACGGCTTCACAGAATGAGGCCGCGACTGAGCCGTTAGGGGATGAGGACATAACTGTTGTAAGCTCGCGCCAGCGCCAGGCGGCAATGATTGCCCGGCGGATCAGGCAGATGGTCGGGGCAGAGACCGGCAAGGCCGAGTTTCAAGTATACGATAAGCAGCAAGACGAATTCAGAGATGTTCAATATCGTGACATTGTCATACTGATGCGCTCCTTGGCCAAGAAGGCCAATGACTACGTGGAAGTGCTGCGTCTGGCCGGTTTGCCGGTTAGCTGCCAGAGTTCGGCAGGATATTTTGAGGCCACCGAAATCAGCGACGTCGTCGCTTTGCTGAAAGTCCTGGATAATCCTCAGCGTGACATCGAATTAGCTGCCGTGCTGCGAAGTCCATTCTTCAAGGTCAGTGACACCGAGCTGGCCAGGATAAAACTTGATGCCGCAGCGGACCCCCGCTGCACGGACTTTTACAGCCGTGTGCTCCGGTATTCTACCTGCGGTGCGGACGCTGATCTGGCCGGCAAACTCAAAGCCGTCCTCGACCAAATTGAGAAGTGGCGCACGGTCGCCCGGCGCGGGCACCTGGCTGATTTACTCTGGCAAATATATCGGCAGACGGGCTTTTTATCGTTTGTGTCGGCTCTACCGAACGGCCAGGCCCGTCGGGCCAATTTGCTGAAACTGCACGACCGTGCGATCCAGTTTGAGGGCTTCATCAGCAGCGCCGGCATACCGTCTCTGAGGCGCTTTGTAGAGTTTATCGAGAGACTCCAGGAGATAGGCCAGGACTGGACGCCTGCCGAACCCGAGGCAGCAGCGGGAAATGCCGTCCGCATTCTTAGCGTCCATAAGAGCAAAGGACTGGAATTTCCTGTGGTGTTCCTGGCAGAGCTCGAGAGCAAGTTCAACAAGAAAGATGTGTACGCAGATGTTCTTGCCGACGCTGAGAATACCCTGGGACTGCAGATTATCGACCGCCAGTCAAACAGCAAGCTCAGCTCACTGGCGCATCAGGTCATTGCGGAGGAAAAACTCTCAAAAGCTTTAGCAGAAGAGATGCGAATCCTCTACGTGGCGACCACGCGGGCAAGAGACCGCCTCATCCTGACTGCTTCCCAGAGGCAAACGCGCTGCGGGGACATTATTCGCGATGGCTTTTACTTCGGCGGCGAGCCTGTCCCCGATTGGCAGCTTCGCTCGTGCCAGAACCCATTGGAATGGGTTCTTTACGGACTGTCTGACCAGAAGGCTTTGCATGACGCCTTCCAAACCGAACTCGTGGCCAATGCCCAAGATGATGATTTGTTCAACTTGAAAGTTTATAGGCAGCAGGAGCTTGAGCAGCTTAGCAGGTTCGTCCTGGGTCTACGGGCCGGCAAGTTGGCCCGCGACAAGATAAAGGACAGCCCGGACCGGAAGCAAGAGCCGGCCAGGTCCCCAGTTTTGTCACGACTGAAAGAATCTCTGGCCTGGCAATACAGGTACGGCGATGTATCGAAACTTCCTGCCAAGCAATCGGTAACGGAGCTGACACATCGCAGCGATGAGTACGTGCGGTTTGATTATTCACGGGCATTAGAGCGTCGGCCGAAAGCCCTTGCCGCCGGGCAAGCCGCCGTTGCTGAGCCGCTTGAGGGCCGCCTGATCGGTACAGCCACTCACGCTGTAATTGCCCGGCTTGACTTGACCCGGCCCATAACCGCCGAAGCGATTGAGAAAACTATCGAAAGACTTGTGTCTGACGGTGCTATCGGCTCAGTCGTTGCCGAGCACATCGACATCGAGTCGATACGGGCATTTTTCCAGAGCGAGCTGGGCCAAATGTCTCTTGCTCCTGAGAACACCGTTTGGTGTGAATGGCCATTCACTTTCGGTCTGCCTGCTTCGCGGTTTTGGGACCACGCGAAGATGGAAAAAGCCA
>CAZPJZ010000131.1:0-6392 GCA_964586995.1 uncultured Pirellulales bacterium
AGTTGCGGGACTGGCTTTTCAGCAGGCAGCGTTATTGGGGTGAGCCGTTCCCGATCCTGCATACCGAGGACGGCGGGGTCGTAGGCCTCTCGGAAGAAGACCTGCCTTTGGAGCTGCCGGACGTTGAGAATTACGAGCCTCCGGGAACAGGTGAATCACCTTTGGCCGGTATTGATGAGTGGGTGAACGTCACCTTGCCGGATGGCTCAAAAGCAAAACGCGAAACAAACACGATGCCTCAATGGGCCGGCAGTTGCTGGTACTATCTGAGATACCTCGACGCTCACAATGAGCAGCGGGGCTGGGACGTGGAGAAAGAAAAATATTGGATGCCGGTAGATTTGTACATTGGCGGCGCCGAGCACGCGGTGCTGCACCTTCTGTATGCCCGGTTCTGGCACAAGCTGCTGTACGACTTGGGCTACGTCAGCACCAAAGAGCCTTTCCAGAAGCTGGTCAACCAGGGCATGATCTTAGGCGAAGACGGCCAGAAGATGAGCAAATCACGCGGCAACGTGATCAATCCGGACAAAGTGATTATAGATTTTGGTGCCGATTCGATGCGGCTCTACGAGATGTTCATGGGACCCTTGGAGGCGGTCAAGCCATGGAGTATGCAGGGCGTGCAAGGAGTGTGTCGGTTCCTACAGAAGACCTGGCGAATGATTATCGACGAAGAGACGGGCGAGATTCTTGAGGCAATAAGAGACGTCCAGGCGGACGAGGCGACGGTTAGACTGCTGCACCAAACGATAAAGAAGGTGAGCGACGATATCGAAACCTTCAATTTCAATACCGCGATATCCGCGATGATGATTTTTGTAAATCACCTCAGCAAAGCAACCGTTAGGCCGAAATCCATCGTGGAGAAGTTCGTTCTGGTCCTCGCTCCGTTTGCCCCGCACATAGCCGAAGAGCTCTGGCGACGGTTGGGCCATGCCGAGAGCCTTGCTTACGAGCCATGGCCGCAATATGACGAGGAACTTGCCAGAGAAAAGCAGTTCGAACTTGCCGTGCAGGTCAACGGCAAAATAAAAGACAGGATTGTCGTTGCTGCCGAGGCGGATGAAAAGCAGATTGAGAGCGAAGCGCTAATAAGTGCGAAAGTAAAAGCCGCCATGGCCGGTAAACCAGCAAAGAAGATTATCGTGGCCAAACCAAGGATAGTGAGCATAACGACCTAATATCAATGTGCACGGAGATCGAGGCCAAGCTGAAGGTTGATTCGTTGCCGCAGGTGGAAAGCACGCTGGCCGAACTCGGTGCCGAGTTTCTGCAGGAGCAGTTGCACAGAGATTGTTATTTTGATGACGGCAACTCGTCCTTCAAGAGCGGCGACAAAGCGCTTCGATTGAGGCGACAGACAACGGCTGACAGCGAAAAGAATCTATTGACGTACAAAGGTCCGAAAGCGCAGGACAACTTCAAGAAAAGACAGGAGATAGAAATTGAGGTTGGGAACTTTGCCGGGGCTGAGCATCTGCTTTCGATGCTGGGCTATAAAAAGGCCTTGGTCTTTGAGAAGAATCGCAGGCTTTGGCGCCTCGGCGATTGCGTGGTGGCGCTGGACCACCTGCCGTTATTGGGCGACTTTGTGGAAATAGAAGGCCCTGACAGCGAGAAGATTTCGCACGTACAGAAAAGGCTGGGCTTGGCGAATTTGCCCCATGTTGCTGACAGCTATGCCCAGATGATCGAGCAAAGGCTCCGGCAGCTTGGGCAGGAAAAAAGGCAGGTCCTCTTGTAGAAGCTTCATTACCCGTTATGAAACCAGACGACGGTTATATCGCTTATATCGTGAACCCCAAATCCGGTGCCAGCGGCAGCAAGCTGACCGGCCGACAGTTTCAGAAATACCTTGTTGAAAAAGGTTTTGACGTCAGGGTTAGCGTGACTAATTCTCTGGATGATGCGTGCGAGCTGGCGACGGATGCGGCGGTTGACTACGACTGCGCACTGGTGGTAGTCGTCGGTGGTGATGGAACGGTCAGAGAGGTCGCCCACGGCTTGGAGGGCAGTGACAAGCCGCTGCTTATAGTGCCCTGTGGAACGGAGAATCTCCTGGCTAACGAGTTAGGCTTCGATCAGGACCTTAAGACCTTCGTCAGAACCTTCGAGGCCGGCTACGTGCGCGCCTTGGATCTTGGAAACATAAACGGCAAATGTTTCACTTCCATAGCAGGCTTCGGATTCGATGGTCGGATAGTCGAACGCGTCAGCAGGCGACGAAGGGGACATATAGATTACTTTGATTACGTTGAGCCGGTCTGGAGAACCTTCTGGGATTACAAATTCGAGACACTGAGAGTCGAAGTAGACGGCCAAGAGACTTTCAATGGCCGCGGATTGGTCTTTGTCGGCAATATCTCGAGATATGGTCTGGGTCTGCAGATATTGCATCATGCTGACGTCGGCGACGGGTTGCTGGACGTTTGTATCTATAAGTGCGCCGGTCGGCTTCACCTGCTGAAACATTCTGTGATGACCTTACTGAAGCAGCATGCATACAGCAGCGACGTGGTCTATCGCCAGGGCAAAAGTGCCTCTGTCAGTTCCGAGATGGCCGGCGTAAAAACCGAGATTGATGGGGATCCCGGGCCGCCCTTGCCCGTTCAGATAAAGATAATACCGCGGGCGGTCAATGTTATGGTTCCGCAGGGCGCCAAGCCGGCAGGGATAAGAACGAGGATTGTCAGAGCACTGGGATAACTCAAAGTGCCTGAAATCCAGAGTGACTGAAATGCCTAAATTTGTGCATTATGACTTTAGTTCACTTTGGGCACTTTAGCTCACTTTAGTCACTTGTGAGATCGCATAAATAAAATGGATTTCAAAATCGGCAATGTTAGGATTGGCTTAGATGCCCCTTTGTTCGTCATGGCCGGGCCCTGCGTTATCGAGAGTAAATCCTGCTGTCTCAATATCGCCCGCAGGCTTGCGGATATTAGCTGCAAGACGGGGGTCGGCGTTATTTTCAAAGCGAGTTTCGATAAGGCTAATCGCTCCAGCTTGCGGAGCTTTCGTGGACCTGGGTTAGAAAAGGGCCTGGAGATTCTGGCAGCGGTTCGGCAAGAGACTGATTTGCCGGTTATGACCGATGTCCACGAGCCGGCTCAGGCCGCGCTTGTCGGCCAGGTTGTTGATTGTCTGCAGGTACCGGCTTTTCTGTGCCGGCAAACCGACCTTCTTTGCGCCTGTGCGCGGATCGGCAAGCCGATCAATATTAAAAAGGGCCAGTTCCTCTCCCCGGATGAGATGACTAACGTGGTGGAGAAGATTCGTGCCTGCGACAACGGGAAAATCATACTTACCGAGCGGGGCACGTTCTTTGGTTACAACCGGCTGGTTAACGATATGACGGCGATCGAGGTTATGAAAAAGCTGGGCTGTCCGGTGGTCTTTGACGCCACGCACAGTACGCAGCAGCCGGGCGGTTTAGGCCACGCCAGTGCAGGCCGGCCAGAGATGGCCCCCATACTGGCAAGGGCGGCGGTCGCCGCCGGGGCTAACGGGCTTTTTGTCGAAGTCCATCCTCAGCCGGACAAGGCCAAATCAGATGCCGCCTGTATTATGCCGATCGGCTGGCTCGAAAACCTGCTGAGAGTGTGCAAAGATATTTCTGGAATCGTACGTGGATAGAAAGGCAAGCGACCAAGGAAAACATTTGTACGGGCCGGTGCCTTCGCGCAGACTCGGCCTTAGTCTGGGCGTGGATATCGTGCCGCTGAAGGTTTGTACTCTGGATTGTGTCTACTGCCAACTGGGAAGGACCACCCAAAAGAGTATTGAGCGCGGCGAATTCGTTGATATTGGCGCTGTCCTGGCCGAACTGAAACAAAGCCTGGCCGAGGGCGTCCGGGCGGATTTCGTTACTATTGGCGGGTCCGGTGAGCCAACGTTGAATTCGGGACTCGGCAAACTGATAGACGGCATAAGGGCAATTACGAAAATTCCCGTGGCGGTTCTGACCAACGGCACATTGTTCTACCGGCAAGATGTACGCGCCGAGTGTGCGAAAGCCGATGTCGTGCTGCCTTCGCTTGATGCCGGTGATGAGCAGGTGTTTCAGAGAATGAACCGTCCACATAAGGATATCAGTATTGAAAAGCTGATTTCCGGGCTGTGCAAATTCAGGCAAGAGTTTGGCGGCCAGATGTGGCTGGAGGTTTTCTTTGTCGAAGGGCTGAATACGGGCGCCGACCAGATCGCAAAGATCAAGGCTGCCATCGAACGGATTCAGCCTGATAGAGTGCAGCTTAACACAGCGGTCCGACCTACGGCTGAGCCGGACGTCAAAAGGCTGGATGCTGCCAAGCTCCAGGCCATTGCCGCTCAACTGGGTGAGAATTGCCAGGTCGTGGCTGATTTTACCCCGGGCCGTCTCGGCAAGCACGTCGAAAGGACTGCCGAAAACGTGTTATCAATGCTAAAACGCAGACCTTGCTCTCTCGATGATATATGCAGCGGCCTGGGCATAGCCCGCAACGATGCACTGAAGTACATCAGTCACTTCCAGCAGCAGGGTCTTGTTGCTTCCGAGCAAAAGCACGGAATAATCTTCTTCAAAGCAAAGTAGGGCAGTTTAGCACCAGGCTCCCAAATTTGCGCAAAACTGCAATCAAAGTGTCAACATTCCCCGTCAATTTGTAAAGACCAAGCCCGCATTGGCCGATAAAAGCGTTGTGAAGTTTTCAGAAGCCGCGATTTTGTGGTCTCTATCAATAAGAATCGAATTTGGACTTTAGTGAACGGTTTTTAGGCCGATAAGAAAGTTGGGTTTCAGGCAGGTGGTCCGGCGCCTGGCGCGCAAGGGCTGATGATACTTGCGTGTGGACTATTGATCGTAATGAAAAGAAAGACGCGACAATTAGTGCTCAACAAGGGAGCGGAGAAATTCATCTTTCGTTACGAAGACGGGCGCGAAAGTGAACTTCTGGACGTTCTGGTCGAACGCGCCAAGGACGGCCGGACAAGTTTTGATTGGTTCGACGCGGCTGTATTGAGTTTCAAGTTGACGCAAACGCTCATTGGTCAGGCAGACGAGCTCCTGTGTCAGAATGAGGATGCACACGTTCACGTAGGTTAGGCCCACAGCGCTGTGACGCCGGCGCTGCAAGGGCGGCATTCAGGAGTTGCTGCACTGAGCCAAGAGGCCAACAAGTAACCCGATGAAATTGAACAGGTAGGTAGGTTATGGAACACGATAGTGCAGTAGTCCAAGATTTTTTGAATTACTTGAAGTTCGAAAAAAGGTTCTCGGAACATACGGCCAAGTGTTATGGTGCCGATCTGAGCCAGTTCAGCGCCTTTTTGGCTGATAGGTCCGGCCACGGTCTGGCAGCAGCGGAGCCGGTCTCATTGTCTCACCGGGGTGGCTCAGCTACCGCAGTGGCCACCCAGACGGAGTCAGACGTTGACCAGTTGTTGGTTACGACGGACATCAACACTGTCAGGGCGTATCTGGCTTTTCTCAACGACAGGCAGTATTCGAAAGCAACCATTGCTCGCAAGCTGGCCACTCTGAGAAGCTTCTACAAGTTCCTGGTGAGGACTCACCGGCTCAGTTCTAACCCTGTCTCAGCCGTGAGGACCCCCAAGCAGGAGAAGAAGCTGCCGCGATTTCTTGAGTACGATGAGATCAAGAAGCTGCTGGAGACCCCGCCGATGGATAACTGGCTGGGGGCCAGAGATCGCGCCATCCTGGAGACGCTCTACAGCACGGGCATAAGAGTCAGTGAGCTTGTAGCGCTGAATATGGACGACATCGACTTCTTGGGAGAGGTCATGCATATTCGGGGTAAGGGTAAGAAGGAAAGAATTGCACCGATTAGTTCGTCGGCCTTGCAGGTCATTCAGCACTACATTGAGTTCAGGAACAAGCGGGCACAAAACAACAGTCATTTTGACTCGAAGGTCTTGTTTGTGAACAAGCACGGGCGACGGCTCAGCACTCGCAGTGTCCGCCGCAAGATGGACAAGTATCTCAAAATAGCCGGCCTCGACCCGGCCATCAGCCCGCATACGCTGCGCCATAGTTTTGCAACGCACATGCTGAATAACGGCGCTGATTTGAGAAGTGTCCAGGAGCTGCTCGGCCATCAGTCGCTGTCGACGACCCAGATTTATACGCATCTTACCACATCGAGGCTAAAAGACGTCTATCACAAGGCGCACCCGAGAGAGAGTATGGATGAAGATCACCAGGTTTGAGAGATGAGAGACCGAACCGTCAACCATAGATATAAAGCCGCTCCTGTGAGCGGCTTTTTTTGTCGAGTTTCGCGAGCAAGTACGCCGGGTTTCGTCCGTAAGTCGCGGCAAAAACCAAATTCTTTCTAAATTCTTGAAAAATTCGCTTGACATCTGCGCAGTGGGGGCGGTAATCTTAATAA
>CAZPJZ010000132.1:0-6374 GCA_964586995.1 uncultured Pirellulales bacterium
ACCAGCCGAGTAAATTGGAATCCCCCCAGGCCCCAGCGAACCACCATCCCCGGCTCGATTGTCAGTGATGCTACAGCCTGTAATGGTCCCACAGACACACCATACTCCGGCCCCGTCACCACCATGGCCTGTCTTACCAGGATCACAGCCTGCGTCATTCTTGCCTCCGTCGCCTGTTCGATTATTGGCAATAATAGACCGCCGCAACTCTAAAACAGAAGAATCGTCGCAATAGATGCCGCCCCCAGCGCCCCCACTGCCACTGCTATGGCGCACAAAATAATCTGTCCCATAGACAGCTCCGCCGGTACCCGTTACGTTCCTGCTGATGTTGCAGTCGTAGATTGCCAGTGAGGAAGAGGCACAGTAGATTCCTGCGCCATTGCCTCCATCGGTCCCATCCTCCTGCCCCGTTCCGTCCTGCCCTTTTCTGGTGGTATTGTTGATAATCATACACTTATTTATCGTCAGATTGCTATCCTGGACATAGATGCCGCCGCCGGCGTCGGCACAGCCGTTCGTAATTGTCAGGCCGGAAATCTCTGCCCTTGCACATCCATTCAAATAGAAGCCGCGATGTGCCTGCGCCTCACTGCCCTGGCAATCGATCACAGTCGCCGCCACGATATTGGGCTCGTTCGGGTCAACCCCTTGGATAATAATGCTCTTGCCTTTAAGATCAATATCTGTATTGCTGCCTCCGGTATACATACCCGGTGCTACAACTATGATATCTCGCTCAGAAGCCACATCTACGGCTTGCTGAATCGTGGGATAGTCTAACGGAACCTGCAGTTGGCCGCCCGTCGCAGGATATATGTATGTAGTTACGCGAACCTTCTGCGGGCTATTAGTAGCATTCGTTGCAGTCAACAGCAGCTCGCACCGATGCACACCACAGGCCAGCCCCGAAACATTGACACTGACAGTCACCTCGTCAATCTCGCCGGTGGATTGACCGGCCAGCGGATCGACTTCGAGCCAGGGGCAGTCCTCTATGATCTGCCAATCCAATACGCCCAGCTCAGGGTTGCGGATGTGTAAGACTTGCGAGGGTAGGTTTGAACCGCCTTCATAGGCAAAGAAGTGCAACTCCTTCCGTGAGACCTCGAACATTGGCGCGAGAATCAAGAACTCGTCAGCTCCCATGTCAACGCGGTTATCTATGATTCGCCGGTCTCCGTCGATATCTGTCGCGCCTGGGACACGGACGAAGTTCGGGTCGCCCGCGTTGATGCAGGGCGAGTCCGCCGATAGATGATAATCACCATTAGCCGGATCAACAAAATGTGGGTCAGCATCGATGTTGCCAGGACCCCAAGTAGCGCTGCACCCATCCTCTATGTACACTCCAGTGTACCCACCTTCAATGTCACTGTAACTGACGGTTATCTGGGATGTGTAGGTCGTCCCCCAAGTGTATAAGTCTAAACACAGAGCGTGACCACGCGGTGCTTGATTGCCCCAAATTATGCAGTTGGTCAATCTCGGATTGCTTTGCCTACGGCTATATATAGCACCGCCCTTACCACCTGCATAGTTCAAAATGAAGGTACAATTTGTTATTGCTGGGCAACTCCCATTCCAGGCGAACATAGCTCCGCTATCTTCGCCCGCTGAATTCCGGAAGAAAATACAGTTTGTCACCATAGAGCTGCTGGCGTCTTCATACACGGCTCCTCCGCTTATGTTGGCAGAGTTATTGCTAAAGATGCACCGACTAAAGGTCACATCACTTTTATAATCATATATTGCACCACCAATTCGCCCAGCCGAATTTTCGCTCAAGGTACAGTCGATCAGGACGGGGTTGCTGTTGTAGTTTTCCATGGCTCCACCTACGCCGTGGGCCTGATTCCGGCTGAAGATACAATTGATCAATAGCGGACTGCTGTCTAGGTTTCGCATTGCACCGCCGTGGCCACCAGTAGAATTCCCAATAAACCTGCAATCGACCAACTTCGGACTGCTTGCAAAGCAATATATAGCTCCGGCTCCAGCAGCATCGTATCCATTGGTGACAGTAAGTCCCGCAAGAACGGAGTTTGTGTCTTCATGGGTATGAAAATAAAAACCACGTCCCGTGCTTTGACAATCAATGATACAGCTATTGGGACCGTTCTCGCTTCGAACGGTAATGGGCTTTCCGTGAAAGTCGATGTCGCGGTTGCCGCTGCCGGTATAGGTGCCCGGCTGAATGATAACCGTGTCACCTGCCTGGGCGGCATCGATACCAGCCTGGATGGTTGGATAGTCGCTCGGCACTAATCGGTCCACCGCCAAACAGGCCGGACCAACAGCCAAAACGGCCGCTACGAGAGACAGGCTTGCGCATCGCCTCCGCATTTCCATCTCCTTTTTGGCCGAAACCAGTCAACTCGGCCTGATATAATCTTACGACAAATACAAAGGTAAGTCAAGGCGCGTATGCTGCGTGCAGGAATAATTTGACCTACAGTAAGAAAACTCTAACGGGACTGAACGGCTTAAACCCTGGATATGAAAATACTTATGCTACTCGACGGTTGGCAGGCCGGCCAGGTTCTTTTTGGCCTGCTCGGCATAAATGCTGTCCGGATACAAACTGATAAAACTGGTCAGAATGGCTCGCGTTTGGGCTAAGAGATTCTTCTTCAGCTCCACATTGGCCTGATCTTGCTGACTCCACTGGCGACTCGTCAAACGCCCCAACTCATATAAGGCCTGCATGCCTCCGTCTGTCCGCTGGAATTTCTCGTGCAACTGCGTCAACTGCTCCGCCCGCAGTTGCTCATCGGCGATGAGCATCGTTTGGGCCAACAGGATATTGTCCCGCAGTGGGTCGGTGTCACTTACCTGCTGGAGCAATTTGTTCAGACGCCAGAGGTAATCCTGGCTGTGCGGGTTGAGCATGACAAATTCGGCCAGCCTTTTCTGCCCGGCGGGCTCTGCCGTCTGATTTTGCGGGCTGATAAGAATGCGGGTCTGATCGATCCTTCTGAGCAGGTCGGCCAACTTGGACTCGGTCATGGCCGAGTCAGGCGGCGGACGAAACGGGCTGAACAACGTGTCGGCCAGAGGCTGTTCTTGGGCTGGTCTTTTGAGGTGGTCGGCAACCTTCGTCCGGGCCTCGTCGAGCAGCTCGTCGGCCTCGGCGAATCGTCCCAGGCCCGCCCAGTGCTTGGCGATACGCCATCGGGCCTCCAGCGATTCCGGACTTTGACTAAAGCCCCGGTACAATTGGTACCACAGGCCGATAGAACGCTCGTGCGGATAGTCACTGTAAAAATGCAGCAGCTCTTTTTGCCCCAGCACATTAAGGTCGGGAGCATGTTCGCTAAGGATCGCCTTGTAGTACAGAGCGATGGGCATTCGCTTGCTCGCCGAGCGCCTTTTGATAAACTCCCCATACAAAAACGTGGGCATCCACCGAGGCCTGGGTGGGTTCATGAACAGCTCGTACTGCGCATTGAGCCACTGCCTCTTGTCCTGGTATTTCAACGTATCGGGCAAGATCAGCCAGGTCGGCCAATCGTCGTAACTCAGCCGAATCTCAATCACCTTCATGAGCTCCTGCCGCAGTGGTATAGGCTCGGCAGGATAAGAGAAGGCAGCCAAGAACCTTCGGGTCGACGGGTCCATGATGGTCTTGTCGAGCGCTTCGGTGAGGCTGTGGTCGTCAAACTCGGTAACTTTCTCGGGATCGTTCTCGGCCACGTAGAATTGATAGTCCAGCTCGTCAAAGCCGATCCTGGTTTCAAAGACAAGGGCGGTTATTAAGAGAACCACCGCGGTGGACGTCCAGACCAGGCCCGGGCGATATCGGGTATAATGCCCTATGCCGAGGACTGACGCCGCGATGGCCAGGCTGACCAGCCAGGCGCAAAGCCAGGGCGCGAAAGAGAAACCCCATTTAATCGGTTGCACATGCCGTGCGCCGCCGAGGAATCCCCAGTACAGAAGCTGCGGCGCCATGCACAACACGATCGCGATGAAACGCGAGCGAAAACGCAGCGGACGACAGGCCGCACCGATACAGCTTGGCAACAGGCAGATCGCGAAGCCCGGCAGGTTGGCAAAAAAGAAAACCTCCAGAATAAACAGCAGACTATATCGGAAACTCAGCAACTGCGAAATCAGTACCGGCACGACGGCCATGGCCCCCATCAGCAGACCCAACACAAGAATCTGCCACGGGTATTCGAATATACTTGCGCCGGTCGTGATGAATCTACCCAATCGCCAGTTGGCGCCAGAAACGGCAGCTTGCAAGTCGAATGACCAAAAGGTGCCAGTGACGATTCTGGACCAGAAAAAGCAGCCCAGGCCGAATGCGATCACCGCCAGCAGCCAGCATATCTGGACATTCTCATGACTGTAGTGCAGCGTCGGCCCGACAGTCATAAAGGACTTTGCAACTGCTTTCGGAGCCTTGTCCTTTTTATTCTTATCCATAGATTTGGCTCACGATTCTCGCACTGTACCGGACGAGCATCGAGCGGCGATTCTATGTCCCTTCACCGCTGGCAGAAAGATAATCGATCTGCTCGGCGGTGAGTCTGTCGATTTGAATTGACATCGATTTTAGCTTGAGCCTGCTTACCTGTCTTTCTATCTGGACGGGGACATCATGGACGGCCACGGCGAGCTTGCCCTGTCTTTTCACCACGTGCTCGGCTTCGAGCGCTTGCGTCGAAAAGCTCATGTCCATAACACTGGCCGGGTGGCCTTCAGCCGCCGCAAGGTTAATCAATCGGCCTTCGCCCAGCAGATAGACCCGCTTGCCATTTTTCAGGACATACTCATCGACGTGTTTGCGCACTTTGCGATTCACGTTCTTGCTGAGCTTTTTCAGAGCCGGTATGTCTATTTCCACGTTGAAATGCCCGCTGTTGGCCACGACGGCTCTATCCTTCATCACTCGAAAGTGCTCGGCCCGGATCACGTTCTTATTGCCGGTGAGCGTCACAAACAGGTCGCCCACTCTGGCGGCCTGGGCCATAGGCATCACTTCGAAGCCGTCCATCGCCGCTTCCAAGGCCCTGATGGCGTCCACTTCCGTCACAATAACAATGGCGCCCATGCCTCTGGCGCGCATGGCAAAACCTCGGCCGCACCAGCCGTAGCCTGCCGCTACTACTTTTCTGCCTGCCATCAGGAAATCAGTCGCCCGAATAACACCATCGACCGTTGACTGACCGGTGCCGTAGCGATTGTCAAAAAGATACTTGGTCGCCGCATCGTTTACCGCAATAACCGGAAACATTAACTTGCCCTCATTGGCCAGCGCTCTTAGCCGAATGACTCCGGTTGTGGTCTCTTCCATACTGGCGATGATCCGGTGGGCTTCTTTTTTCCTGCGCGTGTGCAGCTCATTCACGAGGTCAGCTCCATCGTCGAAGGTAATAACCGGCTTGTGATTGATTGCGGCGTTGATGTGCTTGTAATACGTGCTGCGACTTTCGCCGCAGATGGCAAACACCGGTATTTCGTAGTCCTTGACCAAGGAAGCGGCCACGTCATCCTGGGTGCTCAGCGGATTTGATGCGCAGAGAACGACCTGGGCCCCACCCGCTTTGAGCGTCCTGGCCAAGTTAGCCGTCTCAGCCGTTATGTGCAAGCAGGCAGAGACATTCTTTCCTTTCAACGGCTTGCTTTCTGCAAATCTTCTGCGAATCGCCGCCAGAACGGGCATGTCGTTATCCGCCCACAGAATTCGCCTTCTGCCCTCGGGTGCCAATGACATATCCGCTACATCGTACTTCATCTATCAGCCCTTTCAAAAAAGCAAGTGAAGGGCACAATTGTAAAACCAGCAGATGAAGTGTGCAACTGTTTGTTTTCCCGGAGGGCGGTCTACCCGCGCCGGCGTACCAGGCAGGAATTGTGCGGAGCAGAGCTGAAAAGACGGTGAGGCGCGCAGGGTCTGGACGTTCAAGAGGTTCGGCCACAAAAGTGGTGAGGCATTTCACTTTTCGATTCTATAAAGATGTACGTCCCACTCATCAAAGTGGTCCTCGAAAACTCCGCCTCTCGAAATGATGGTTCTATTCTCGCCCAGAACCTTTACGGTCCTGTCACCTGCGAGATCTTCCACGGTGAATGTTGCGTTTGTGGCGCCTGCCCTCATAGCCACGGCAAAAATGTACATGGCCTGCTCATGCCGTTTGGCCATAACGGCTATGGGAACGGCCTTATTATCCGACCCTACACGCAGTCCCTCTTTGATCGTGGCGCTATTCACTATCGGCGCCAGTTCCGTAATTTGCCGATTGATTGCGGCGACCGCTGAGAGCATTTCCCCATCACTCAGCAGCGCGGATTCGTTAAACTGCGGTTCCCACTCGTGCACGAAATAGATCAGCCCCATGGACCCGTGGATGATGGACATCCAA
>CAZPJZ010000133.1:0-6222 GCA_964586995.1 uncultured Pirellulales bacterium
TTGGGAACGTGCAATCAAACGCAACTGAAGGCTTTTATGGAACTCTAAGTTAGTGTTGACCCAAAGCGGCACCCAGTCGACATCCAGGCCGGTTGGGCGCTCCTTTATTTTCCCTTGAAGGTTTTGACATGCCCGAATTATTCAAAAAAAGGATCGTGAGACTGCTGCAACACAGCGATTATAAACCTGCGAAGGCCTCGCAACTGGCCAAGGCATTGGGGGTGCGTTCAGAGGATTACCCCGAATTCGCGCGGGCACTTGACGAATTACGGCGGGCCGGCCATGTGGTCATAGGCGGCAAGAATCTGGTTGCCCTGCCGGGTCTGTCCAGCCTGATTGTGGGGACATTCAGGGCCAGCTCCAGAGGCTTTGGCTTTGTCACACCTCTGGAGCCGACTTCCCACGGTGACCTTTTCGTCCCGGCCGGCGCAACCGGCGGCGCAATGACGGGAGACGTGGTCGCTGCCAAGGTCTTGCGAAAAGGCCAGCGAGCCGGACAAATGCGCTGTGCCGGCCAGGTAACTGAGGTCCTGGAGCGAGCACAGAACAGATTCGTGGGGACCTTGTTAAAAGAGCCGCAAGGGTGGATTGTCCAGCCGGACGGAACCGCCTTCTTCGAGCCTATTTCGGTCGACGATGTGACTGCGAAAGGCGCCCGGCAAAAAGACAAGGTCGTGGTCGAAATACTGGCCTATCCAACGGAAAAATATCTTGCGCGCGGCGTCATCGTGGAGGTGCTGGGAAGAGCGGGACAGTATGAAAGCGAGACCCAATCAATCATCCGCCAGTATCACTTGCCCGGCGAATTTCACGCTGATTGCCTCAATCAGGCGCGGCAGGCAGCAACTGAATTTGATCCGGAGCAACCGGATGGCCGCGAGGATATTACCGACAAGGTGGTTATTACCATAGACCCGCCGGATGCAAAAGACTTCGACGATGCGATCGGCCTTGAAACAGATGCGCACGGTAACTGGGTTTTGGGAGTGCACATCGCCGATGTGAGTCACTTTGTGCCCGCAAATTCGGCGCTGGACAGCGAGGCAAAAACTCGCGGCAACAGTGCCTATCTGCCCGGCAGAACCCTGCCGATGCTGCCGGAGCTACTGAGCAACGGCATCTGCAGCTTGCAGCCCGGCCAAAAACGGTTTGTCAAAAGTGTGTACATAACCTACAACCGGCAAGGCAACGCTATATCGCGCCGCTTCGCCAACAGTGTCATTCGCTCCACCCAGCGATTGACCTACCAGCAAGCCGACAGGATTCTGAAAGGCCACACAAAAGATACCAGGCCCGAAGTGATCTCACTGCTAAAAGACATGGAGTCGCTCAGCCGGGCAATCGAGGCGCGGCGAACGAAAAACGGAATGCTCCATCTGGATTTGCCCGAGACCGAGCTGGTGATGGATAAGTCAGGAAGAGTGGTGGACGCCCATCCTGCCGACGACAGCTATCCGCACACGATAATCGAGATGTTTATGGTCGAGGCCAACGAGGCGGTGGCGTCGGTTCTGGACCGCCTGAACGTTTCCTTCATGCGGCGGATTCATCCGGAGCCGGACGTGCTGAGCATGAAGAATCTCTCGCAACTGGTCAAGGCGTTGGGCTTTAGTATGCCGCGAAATCCGGACCGCTACGCCATTCAGGAATTGTTGGCCGCGGTCAAAGGTAACGACTGTGCCTTTGCCATAAACCTGGTTGTGTTGCGCAGCCTGGAAAAAGCTCAGTATGCCCCGCTGCACATAGGTCACTATGCGCTGGCTTCAACTCACTACTGTCACTTTACCAGCCCGATCCGGCGATATGCGGACCTTCTCGTGCATAGGGTTCTGCAATGTTATCTGCAAAACCGCGTGAACCGCGCCAAACAGATTGCAGCCGGACAGGATTTGGTTGAGACGGGCAAACACCTTACCTTTACGGAGCAGCGGGCCGAAGATGCCGAGAAAGAGCTGAGAACCGTGCTCGTACTGCAAATGCTGAGCAAGAGAATCGGCGACGAGCTCGACTGCGTTGTTACCGGCCTTACTAACTTCGGCGTATTTGTCCAGTCGCGAAAATTCGGCATCGAGGGCCTCATCCGAATCGCCGATTTGGGACCGGACACATGGAAATACAACGCCAAGACGCAGTGCATCATCGGACAGAGTTCAGGACGCACCGTTCACCTTGGCCAGCCCCTAAAAGTACGCATCGATTCGGTGAACGTCCCGGCGCGTCAGCTTAACGTATTTCCTGTTGAACCATTGATTGAAGCTGCCAGTGATAGAAAGAAAGACAGGCCCGCGAAGAAACGCAAAAAGGCAAGACAAAAATCCTAATGGGGGCCCTCTGCGAGTCGGATTCGGGGTGGCAGCACAATGTATCAGACGTCAACTCTGGCGCGACATTGGAATTGACTATTTTGCCTTTGCTTGACATTTCTTGGCCGGTCTGCGATATTTATCTGCCGGATATTTAGTGCGCCGGTTGCCATCGGTCATGCGAAGTACGGGAGTAAAGAATGAAAGCATCGGAGATGGAAAAGGGGTTGACCATCAAGATCGAAGGCAAACTGTACGCCATTGTTGACTATCAGCACGTAAAGCTGGGTAAAGGCGGGGCAGTGTACCAAACCAAGCTAAAAAGCCTGACTGACGGCTCGATTCAAAATGTGCGCCTGCGCTCAGAAGAAACCATTGAAGAGGTGACTCTCGATAAGCGAACCTACGAATACCTGTACTCCACGGCAGATGAGCACATCCTGATGGATACCGAAACTTATGAGGAGATCACACTCGATGACGATGCATTCGGCGATGGTGCGAAATATCTTAAGCCGAACACACAACTGCAGGTCAGCATGCACCAGGGAAAACCGGTTGTAATCACCCTGCCTAACACGGTGGATCTGGAGGTTACCGATACCCCTCCAGAGATTAAGGGTGGCACTGTGACTAGTCAGCCCAAGCCGGCAACGCTGGAAACCGGCTTGGTCGTGCAGGTGCCGTCTTTTGTCAAAATCGGCGACGTTGTCCGCGTCGACACGCGCAGCGGGCAGTACGTGACACGAGTGAAAGAATAGCGCTACCGACGTCATTGCCGCGCGGGCAAGAATCTGGAGGCTCGCAGCGGTGACAGCAAGAGCATCGGGATGGCTGGCAAAATAAGCAAAATCTTGTTGAAGATCTTTGGCTCTCGCAATGAGCGGCTGTTGAAGAACGTCTACAGGCCGGTCGCCCTGCAGGCGGGAGAGTTTGAGGAGCAAGTACGACAGCTCGACGACGAGGCCCTTAAAGCCAGGACGGCTGAATTCAAGGCCAGGCTTCAGGCGAGAGCCCGCCCGGAAAGTATTCTGCCCGAAGCGTTCGCAGTCGTGCGCGAGGCGGCCAGACGCAACGTGCAGATGCGGCACTTCGACGTACAGCTCATTGGGGGCAACGTCCTGTACGAAGGCAAGATCGCCGAGATGGCGACCGGCGAGGGCAAGACGCTTGCCGCCACCCTGGCGGTTTATCTGGTTCACCTGACCGGAAGAAACGTGCATATAGTCACCGTCAACGATTACCTCGCCAAGCGCGACGCGGAATGGATGGGCCCGATCTACGAAGCGTTAGGTCTGACCGTCGGCGCGATCCAGGCTGACATGGATACCAGCGGCGACGAGCGGAAAAGCCAGTACGCCTGCGACGTGACGTACGGCACCAACAACGAGTTCGGCTTCGACTATCTCCGCGACAACATGAAGTTGTCGCTGGAGCAGATGGTCCAGAGTCCGCTGCAATACGCTATAGTTGACGAAGTTGATTCCATTCTCATAGACGAGGCCAGGACGCCGTTGATTATATCGGGTCCTGCCTTTGATGATGTCACCCGGTACAAGAAAGCCGACCAGGTAGCAAGACGATTGATCAGTCTCCAGAGCAACTATGACCAAATCAAAAGGCAAATTGATGCCGCGCAGAAGATCATTGATAGCGCTCCGGCCGAAATAGCGGAGGCAAAAAAGGACAAAAACGAAGAACGTATCGCAAGAGCCCAGAAGACGCTCGAAAAAAGCCGGACGGAACTTGAAACCGCACAGGCAAGACTGGCCGGTGCTACGCAATACTATGAGGTGGAATACGATAAAAAATCCGTCCATCTGACGCACGAAGGTGTCGGGGCTGCACAGGAAGCAGCCGGGGTCGGCTCCTTCTTCACCGGCTCAAATATCGAATGGCCTCACCTTCTGGAGCAGAGCCTGCGGGCCCACGTGACATTCGAAAAAGAGAGGGACTACGTCGTCATGGAGGACAAGGTGATTATCGTCGATGAATTCACCGGCCGACTCATGCACGGCAGGCAGTGGTCCGACGGCCTGCACCAGGCGGTGGAGGCAAAAGAAGGGGTGACCATAAAGGAAGAGACGCAGACCCTGGCCACAATCACGCTGCAGAACTTCTTCAAGCTTTATGACCAAATAGCCGGCATGACCGGCACCGCCGCCACCGAGGCGGAGGAGTTCATGAAGATATACAAGCTCGAAGTGGTGGTCATACCCACGAATGAGCCGTGCATTCGGGATGACATGGAGGATATCATCTATAAAACCATGCCCGAAAAGTTCAATGCGATTGTCCAGGAAATAAACGAGATTAGCGCCGCCGGCCGACCGTTGCTCGTGGGCACGACCAGCGTGGAAAAAAATGAAGCTCTTTCCGCAGCCCTTAGCAGGCAGTTCGGTCTCGAACACGAAGTGCTGAACGCCAAGCATCACGCACGCGAGGCTACCATTGTCGCCAAGGCAGGCCAGCAGTACAAGGGCCGCGACGGTCGAATCCGGGGCAACATAACCATTGCCACAAACATGGCCGGCCGAGGAACGGACATTAAGCTCGGTCCAGGCGTGGCGGAAATCGGGGGCCTGCACGTGCTCGGCACCGAGCGACACGAGGCCAGAAGAATCGACAATCAGCTTCGAGGCCGGGCCGGCCGACAGGGTGACGCCGGCTCCAGCCAGTTCTTCCTGAGCTTCGACGACGACCTGATGCAAGTCTTCGCGCCGGAATGGACGGTTAAGGCGCTGACCTGGATCGGCTGGGAAGAAGGACAGCCCATCTACCACAAGCGAATCAGCAAAGGCATCGAAAGAGCGCAGAAAAAAGTCGAAGAGAGAAACTTCGAGATACGCAAGAATCTGCTCGAATATGATGAGGTGATGGACTACCAGCGAAAAATCTTCTACTCGCGAAGGCGTCACATCCTGGCCGGCAAAGGTCTGAAAAACGTCATCGAGGAGATGATCGAAAACACCATCCGCAAAAACAGCGACACCATCTTGAAAGAAGACTACTCTGCCAGGTGTATCGTCGAATGGGCCAGGACCAATTTCGGCGTCGATTTGGAGACATCCGATATCGGCGAAGCTGACGCCGAGCAGATCGAAAGACTCATCAAGGATCGAGCAAAGGATAATGCGACCAATAATATCTCACTGTCGCTTGGCGAGTATTTAGAGGATTACGATGACCCGGAGACCTGGGACGTCGCGGGCCTGTCCAAGTGGGCCATGAGCGCGTTTCGCGTCAGTTTGACCCCCGGCAAAATCAGGCACCTGTCGCCCGATGAAATCCAGGAGCAGTTAAGTGCAGCCGCCAGTGAGCAGATCGAGAAAAAAGACTGTTCTCAACTAAGCATATTCTTGAAGGAAGACTTCGCGGCTCGCACGCTCGTGGAATGGGCGCGGGCCAGATTCGACATCAGGCTGAACCTGGAGCAGACAAAGACATTAAAGGCCTCTGAAATCCAGCAGCTTCTTCTGGAAAAGACGGCGGCCAAATACAAGCAGCGGGAGATCGAGTATCCGGTTGAATTTGCGATGAATATGGCCTACGGTCCGCAGGGCCCCAATGTATATGCCTTCGAGGCGCTGGCCGAGTGGGCGAACAAAAAGTACAATGCCGGCCTCTCGGTTGAGCAGATACAGAATACCAAGCCCCAGCTCCTGCACAAACAACTGCTCGAATGCAGCAGAAACTTCAACGATGGCCAGTTAGATAAAGAGCTCGGCGACAAAATTGCCAATCTGAGCATCGCCGAATTGGTGAGCTGGGCAAACAATAGATTCGAGGCCTCCCTAACCGAGGACGACCTGGGCGATGGCCCGGAGCTCAAGGACCGATTGGCGCAGGTGGGACGGGAGTTTCTGCGCCGCGAGCTCAGCGACCTCGAAAGGTACGTCCTGCTGCAAGTGTACGATAG
>CAZPJZ010000134.1:0-6172 GCA_964586995.1 uncultured Pirellulales bacterium
CCGATAAATCCCGAAGCCTGGATATGGTATCACCAGAATATCGGCCGCGGCCGATGCCCCATCGTGGATACCTGGTGGCAAACAGAGACGGGCGGTATTTTGATTACGCCATTGCCGGGTGCCCATACGTTAAAACCCGGCAGTGCTTCCAGGCCCTTTTTCGGCGTCGATCCGGTCATCCTGCGCGACGACGGGACTGAATGCGCCGTAAATGAGGGAGGAAAGCTTTGCATCCGCAGGCCCTGGCCCGGAATGATGCGCACAATGTGGGGAGACCATGACAGGTTTATTGATATGTACTTCACCCTGTTTGAAAACCTCTATTTTACAGGTGACGGCTGCCGCATTGATGACGATGGTGACTACTGGCTAATGGGCAGAATCGATGACGTCGTTAATGTGTCCGGTCACCGCATTGGCACAGCAGAAGTCGAAAGCGCCCTGGTCAGCCACGGAAAAGTTGCCGAGGCCGCAGTGGTGCCGATACCTCACGAGGTTAAGGGCCAGGCACTGTATGCTTTTGTCACGCTCGTAACCGGCGCCCAGCAGAGCGAAGAGTTGAAAGGCGAGCTTGTTAAGCACGTTCGCAAGGAAATTGGGCCCATCGCCGCACCGGAGGCAATCCAGTTTGCTCCGGTGCTTCCCAAGACCCGCTCCGGTAAGATTATGCGCCGAATCCTGCGCAAGATCGCTGAGAAAAGAACGCAAGATTTAGGTGACATTACTACGCTGGCCGATCCGGAGGTAGTTCAGGCCCTGATCAAAGGTCGAGGCGAATAATCGCCCGCTTTGGCAGGTGGCACACAAACCGGGCGTGTGCTTCAAGCGCACGTCCGGTCTATTTTTTACGAAGGAAACCGTACTTATGGATGAAGAAACAAAGATTAAGCAGCCGGGAACAGAGAATCACGGCTGGCGTGTCACCTTTGCGGCAATGGGTATCAATCTTGCTCTGGGTATTTTGTATACGTGGAGTGTTATAAGCAAGTATGTCCCCGAGGAATGGGGCTGGAACGAGGATGATAAATCCTTGCCGTATATGTTTGCCTGCCTTGTTTTCTCGCTGGTTATGGTTCCTGCCGGAAGAATACAGGACAAGATTGGGCCTCGGCTCGTGGCCACAGTAGGCGGTGTCCTGGTCGGGCTCGGATTTGTCATCGCCAGTCAGACGGCCTCGCTTATGGTATTTGTCATCGGCTTCGGTGTACTTGCCGGTGCCGGGATCGGATTCGGGTACGCCTCTGCGACACCACCTGCGGTAAAGTGGTTCGGCCCTGCGAAAACCGGGCTGATCGCCGGCATAGTGGTTTCGGGTTTCGGACTGGCTTCGGTGTATGCCGCTCCGCTGACGACATGGCTGATGGTCAGTTTTGGTTTCAAGACGGCGGTACTGCTGTTGGGTATCGCATTTATGGTTGTGGTCGTGGGTCTCGCTCAGATACTCAAGCCGCCTCCGGAAGGTTACGTTCCGCTTGGTTCCGGCTCGGCCACCTCGGGCAGCAAATCTAAGAATAGCAAAGACGACTTCTCTCCCAAAGAAATGCTTGCCACCGTGCAATTTTATATGATTTGGTTTATGTACGTCTGCGGTGCCGGCGCAGGTCTGATGATTATCTCAAAGCTCGCCGCCATCGCGGATAAGCAGGTTGGAATAGCGATGGGATTTGTGCTGGTGGCGGTGCTTGCCATTGGCAACGGCGGCGGACGCATACTCGCCGGCATGCTCAGCGACAAAATTGGCCGAAAAGCAACCATGTTTCTCTGCTTTGTCTCGCAGGCGGTCTTGATATTCCTGCTCTCAAAGGCAAGCGCTGAAAACATCCTTGGCGGGATTGCCGCCATGACCGTCATCTCAGCACTAATCGGGGCCAACTACGGGGCAAACCTCTCGCTTTTCCCATCCATCACCAGAGATTTCTACGGTCTGAAGAACTTTGGAATGAACTACGGACTGGTATTTACAGCCTGGGGCGTCGGCGGCTTTATGCTGGCAAAGCTCGCTGGCGCAATGTACGTCAAATATCAAACGTTTGCCATCGCTTATTATGGCGCCTCAGCATTACTGGTCATCGCAGCGATAATCACCCTGTTCGTCACTGTCCCGCATCACAAGGCCGAAACCGCCTGCCCGTTTAACCGCAGACAGCGCTGAGAACGCAGTCATAGGGACTCCTTACGGAGAGCGGAAAATAGAAACAAAAGACTCGGCGGTCTCTGCGGACTCCGCGGTAAGAACTCCGATGGAATTTGACAGTTTTTACTTTTACGCTTTCTGTTTTACATTTTCCGCCTGACGCGGGCTAAAGTTTGTGAATGGGAAATACTTTTGCTTTAAGCGTCTGGATTGTCGCCTCAATCGCTGGCATGACGGCGTTACGCTGCTGGCTGCTGATAGCCAGTGCTCTATCCCGCAGACCCCCTTGCCATTCGACGTTCTCAAGCATGACGCCCGCGACGGTAGGGTTCAGGTCTTGAGCTGTCGGCATGCCGCAAAGAACGGCCCAGGCAAGGGCCCAGGCTCTTACGGTATTATCGACGTTATATCCCCCGCCCCCGGTTGCAAGAATGGGTTTATTGAAGCGCAGCAAGTAGCTGATTACGTCGGCGTAGACATTGTTTGTCAGACGTAGATGTGCCAACGGGTCACCCGCCAGAGCATCAGCACCCAATTGCAGGACAATTACGTCCGGTCTGTAAGCCCCGATCAGCGGCAGGGCTATCTGTTCAAATGCCTTCATATATGCCTGGTCATACGTGCCCACCGGCAGGGGGACATTCACACAGTAGCCCTTGCCCCGGCCGGTTCCGATCTCGTCCTCGAAGCCCGTTCCGGGAAACAGAACCCTCGGCGTTTCGTGCAACGATATCGTCATCACGTCGCAGCGGTCGTAAAATGCCTGGGCAACTCCGTCGCCGTGGTGGACATCCACGTCGAGATAGAGAACCCGCTTTTTTTTCTCCGTTAGTATGATGCAGGCCAGAGCCACGTCATTGATATAGCAGAAGCCGGACGCTTTCTCCGGTCCTGCATGGTGAAAGCCCCCGGAAGGATTAAAGGCCACGTCAACGGAGCCTGATAGAATCAAGTTTGCGCCGGTCAGTGTCGCCCCGCAGGCCAGGACCGAATATTCATACAATCCTTTGAAAGCCGGACAGTCGCCGGTGCCTATTCCCATCTCGATCGCTTCGGCGTCCAACTTGCCTTTTGAAGCGATTTGCAGAGCGTGCAAGTAACCGGGAGAGTGAAATTTTTTCAGGGTGATTCTCTGTGCCGCCGTCGGTACAACTTCGCTTCTGCCGTCACCGGAAAGAAGGCCCATCGACTTGAGGATTTGCCGCACCTTTCTGGCTCGGCCCACGTGAAAAGGATGGTCAGAGGGGTAGTGATACTTCTCGAGTTCCTGCGAATAGATAAAGGCGGCCTTTTTCATATACTCGATACTGGATGCTCGATGCTCGATTCTCGTCGGGTATCGAGCATCAAGAACATTTCTACTGTTTGGTCAGATCGTACGTTATGTTATAAACCTCGCCGTCGAATTCGGTGTTCACCTTGTAGCCGGAGTTGTAGAAAATGGCCAGCATCGGCTTATTATTCGGCAGCACTTTCGCATAGAAGCTTCTTACACCTCGCTGCTTGGCCACCTTGGTGATATACTCCAGCAGCAGGGTCCCCATTCCCTTCTGTTGCCATTCGTCCTGCACGAGAAAAGCGACCTCGGCGGCTTGCGTTTTGGGGTCAAGGAAATACTGTCCTATGGCGACTATCTCGTCACCAGACACGCCCGGGACGACGCCGACGATAGCCAGGTCCTTGCGGTAGTCGATATTAGTCAACTGTTGAATATCGCGGTGAGCGAAGGCTCTTGTACGGGTCATATAGCGTTTTTGAACAGATTCTTCGCTGAGCGAGTAAAGCATTTCCGAAAGCGCCGGTTCATCGCTTGGCTTGATGGGCCGCAAGAAGATTTGTGTGCCGTCCCGCAAAGTATCATAATGCTCCAGCTCCTCCGGATAGCGCAACTGTTCCCACGCCAGCTCTATCTGATCTTCGTAAATGTAGTTCTGAGCTTTGGCCGCCTGGGTGAGCTTCTTTCTGAATCTCGGATGTGCGATGTTGATCAGGTCCAGCGCCCTTTCTCTAATACTCTTACCGTGCAAGTAGGCCGCGCCGTACTCGGTGACCACGTAATGGACGTCTCCTCGGGTTGTAACCACTCCTGCGCCCTCGGTAAGGTGCGGGACGATTCTGCTGACGCGGCCGCCCTTGGCGGTCGATGGCATGGCAATAATAGGCTTGCCTCCTCTGCTGCGGGCGGCGCCGCGGATAAAATCGACCTGTCCGCCGATCCCGCTGTAGAACTGATAGCCCAGCGAATCAGCACAAACCTGACCGGTCAAATCGACCTCCAAGCCTACATTGATTCCCACCATTTTCTCGTGCTGGCTGATAATGCTCGGATCGTTGACATATTCGGTGGGGTAGAACTCGAAAAAGGGGTTATTGTCTATATAGTCGTAAAGCCTTCGCGATCCCATGCAAAAGCTGGCGACGACTTTTCCGCGGTTGAGGGTCTTTTTTGCGCAGGTGATGGCCCCACACTCAATTAGATCAATGATCCAGTCGCTGAACATCTCGGTGTGCACGCCGAGGTCCTTTTTGTCCTTGAGGAATTCGGCCAGTGCCTGCGGCACGCGCCCTATGCCGCACTCGATCGTGCTTCCATCCTCAATCAGCCTGGCGATATTCTGCCCGATACGACGCAAAACATCATCAGATTGTGGCACAGGAAGCTCGATTACATCCTCGTCGAAGGGCACCAGCATATCGAGGCGGTTAGCGTGCACGAAGCTGTCGCCGAAGGTCCGAGGCATTCGGCTATTGACCTGGGCTATGACATATCGGGCGTTGGCGACGGCGGATTTGACGATGTCCACCGATACACCCAGGCTGCACAGGCCATTTGCGTCAGGTGGGGTCACGCTAATCAGAGCCACATCGACCGGGATTCTTCCGCTGTCGAACTCGTGGGGTATCTCGGACAAGAATATGGGCGTGTAATCTCCGGCGCTTTTGCTCAAGGCATCACGAACATTGTCGGCGACAAAAAAACAATTCATCTTGAACCTGTCGCGGAACTGCTCTTGCACGTAAGGGGCGTCGCCCATCGTCAGCAGATGAACGATATGAGCCTCATAGATATGGCTGGAATGCTCCATTAAAGCTCGAATAAGGTGTTGCGGTTGGGCGCAGCCGGTGCCCACGAATATGGTGTCTCCTGACTTGATGGCTTTAACTGCCGCCGAAGCGGTCAATATCCTGTCGGTATATTTCTGTTTCCAGTCAAATGAGGCCATAGTGTTCGTCCGGTTAGACTTTCTCAACGCTCATTCGGGCGTCAACTGCAATGGGGGTGGTGCCCGGCGGGCCTACCACGTACGGATTTATGTCCATCTCCTGAATCTGCGGAAATTCCGTGACAAGCTGCGAAAGTCTTTGCAAGCCTTCCGCTATGGCGTCGATGTCGACCCCCTCTTGTCCTCGCATGCCCGTGAGTATCTTATACGTTTTCGTGTTCATCAGCATTTGTTTGGCCTCGTCCTCTGTCAGAGGCGCCAGGTAGAAAGAGACGTCTTTGAGGGCTTCGACCATTATCCCGCCCATGCCGAACATCATCAGCGGGCCAAAACTGGGGTCGCGGCTCATTCCCAGAATAACTTCTTTTCCAATCTTATGCATTTTTTCCACCAGGACGCCGAGGATGTTTGCGTCCGGGCGTTTTTTCGGTATCCGATACATCATCAAGTCGAAAGCGTCTTTTACCTCCTGCTCGCTGCTCAGGCCGAGTCTAACGCCGCCTACGTCTGATTTGTGCACGATTTCCGACGACCAAATCTTCAGTACCACCGGGAAACCGATCTGCTGGGCAATATTTGCCGCCTGCTCGGGTGTGCTGGCAATAGCACCTTCCGGGGTCCTGAATCCGTATGCCTCAAGTATCTCCTTGGAATCGGTCTCACCTATCTCGCGGTCACCACGCCGAAGGTGCCTCTCGATGATGTTTTCCACCTTTCTTCGATTGACCGGAAAGAGTCTGACCACCCTCTTAGGTCTGTTCCGCCAACTGACATAATCGACCATCGCCTTGATGGTGGCCACGGCACTTTCCAC
>CAZPJZ010000135.1:0-6162 GCA_964586995.1 uncultured Pirellulales bacterium
AGATGCTGAAAGACGCCAAATTGGACGCCGTTTCAATTACGCTGCCGACCTATTTGCACGCGGATTTCTCCACCAAGGCGCTGCGAGCCGGGCTGCACGTTTTGTGTGAGAAGCCGATGGCGCTGAATGTAAAAGACTGCAAGCGGATGGTCGCCGCTGCGAAGCAAAGCGGAAAGACGCTGCAAATCGGGCACTGCGTGAGGTTTTGGCCGGAATACGCCAAGGCCAAAGAGATAGTCGATAGCGGCAAGTATGGCAAAGTGATTGCCGCCACATTTCAGCGGCTGGGGTCGGCGCCAACCTGGAGCGCAGATAACTGGTTCTTGGACGAAAAACGCAGCGGCGGCGCCGCGCTGGATTTGCATATTCACGACACAGATTTTGTGCAGTATTTGTTCGGCCTGCCGAAGGCTGTTTGCAGCTTTGGGGCAAAAGGCCCGGGCGGGGGACTGGCACACATTGTCACTCAGTATCTTTACGATGATGACAGGGTAGTTACCGCCGAGGGCGGCTGGGCGATGATGCCAACCTTCGGATTTGAAATGAGCTTCAATATTGCGATGGAGAAGGCAACGCTGGTTTACGACCTCACGCGGCAGCCGGCCTTTCGGGTTTGTCCGGCTAAGGGCGAGGCGTTTACGCCCGAAGTGGAAAAACAAGATGGATGGTTCTTGCAGATCGCTCATTTCGTAAAGGGAATAAGCGGCCGGAAAGTAAAGCCCATCACAACGCTGGAGCAATCGCTAAACTCTGTCAAAATCGTGCAGGCTGAAAAGGAATCAGCAAGAAAAGGGCGAAAAGTACGGTTGACCGCTGAGAGCTCTGAGATCGCCGAGATTTAGAATCAGAAAGAGAACTTTCTCTGCGGCCTCTGCGACCTCTGCGGTAAAAGACCAGTCGCTATCAGGTAACCGGAAGAAAGGAATTGGAGAGTTCTACAATGAAGTGCAGAAATTGGCCGATCGGAGTTTGCAGTTGGTCGTTGCGGACGGACGTCGTCGGGGTGGCAGAAGCAATGAAGAAATTGGGCACCGAGCACGTGCATCTGGGGATAAGACCGGCTTTGCAGGAAAAGGCAAAAGAATTCCTGGCAACGGTGCACAAGCAGGACTGGACGATAAGCAGTACGATGATAGACTTTCCACAGGAAGATTATTCGACGCTTGAGAGCATAAAGAAAACCGGTGGAATCGCCCCGGACCAGTATTGGCAGCAAAATCAAAAACTGTTCCTGGGCGCAGTCGACGTCACGGTCAAGCTGGGCGTAAAATACCTGTCGATGCACGCCGGGTTCATTGATGAAAGCAACCCGGATTACGCAAGGAAATTTTATCACCGCGTCAGAATCCTGGCTGACGCCGCAGACAAAAAAGGCATCTTGCTTCTTCTGGAAACCGGTCAGGAATCGGCAGAAGAGCTGCGGCACTTTCTGGAAGAGCTGGATCATCCTGCGATCTGCGTAAATTTTGACCCGGCCAACATGATCCTTTACGACAAGGGCAATCCCATCGAGGCGGTGCGAACGCTGTCTCCGTGGGTCAAGCACATTCACGTCAAAGACGCAATTCGCACGAAAACGCCCGGCACATGGGGCGCGGAAGTGCCCTGGGGAAATGGCCAGGTGGGTGTCGAGGCATTTCTGAACACGCTGGAGGAAATTGGCTTTGAAGGGACTTTGGCCATCGAGCGTGAGGCAGGGGATGACCGGTTTGGCGACATCAAGCTGGCGGTCGAGCGGTTGACCTCAGCGGGCTGATCAAGTACGACGTTGACAGTTAAGGAGAACGCGATGGATACGCAGTTGTACCTGAAGCTGAGTGCACTAATGTTTTTGGAGTTCGCCGTTTGGGGCGCCTGGTACCCGGTGTTGGCGGCCCGTCTGCTGGGGCCTCTGAAGTTCAGCGGCAAGCGGACCGGCTGGATTTATGCGGCGCTTCCGATGGCGTGCATCGTGATGCCGTTGGCCGCCGGCCAGTTGGCCGACCGATGGGTCAACACGGAACTGATTCTGGCGGCGGCTCATCTAATCGGGGCCTGTCTTCTGTTCGTTGCAGCCTGGAAAAAGGACTTCACGCCCCTTTTCACCGTGATACTGCTGTATTCGCTCTGTTATGCCGCGACGCTGCCGTTGGTGAACTCGCTGATGTTTCATCATCTGGCCAAGAACAACGTTGATATAGCCCAGTCAACATACATCTTCATGTGGGCTCCCATCGCCTGGGCGTTGGCGGGCTATTTCCTGACCGGCTGGCGATGGGTCTTCAAGACGGGCCAAGAAGGGCGGGATTGCCTGGTTCTGGCAGCGGTGTTGTCGGTGGCTATGGCGGTGGTGAGCAGCCTGATGCCGAAAACGCCACCGGCTGGGTCCGTGGAGGTCCCGATCGTCAAGGCGCTTTCCATGTTGGCCAATCCCGGTTTTCTGGTCTTTATTCTGATATCCATGGCCGGTGCGGGCATGATGCAATTCTACTTTCTGGGCACCGCGCAGTTCATGCAGGATAACGGGATTGCGGCCAAGAATGTGCCTGCGTCGATGGCGATTGCACAGGCGGTGCAGGCTATCGCTACGCTGTTTCTGCTCGGTCGGCTCATTGCAGGGGCCGGTTACAGGTGGACGTTACCCATTGGAGCGGCTTGCTGGCTGATACTGTATATCATCTATGTTAGTCCCAGACCCACCTGGCTGATCGTTGTTTCCCAGTCCTTTCATGGTCTGGCATACGTGTTCTTTATCATCGCCGGGCAGATGTTTGCAGGGACGGTGGCCCCCGAGGGAACGGGCGGCTCCATGCAAGCGTTGATTTTCACCGCGCAGAGCGGCATCGGGCTGTTTCTGGGAACGCAGTTTGCCGGCGTTGTGATGGACAAGTTCCGCGTCGAAGGCAAGTTTCAGTGGCGGCAGGTCTTCTTTGTACCTGGAGCGGTGATGCTGGCGTGCGTCGTGGCACTGCTGCTATTCTTCAGAGGGACCGTGTGACGGCTCCGGACGGGGTCTGGTTCGGCGAGTTGAAAGCCACGCGCGGTGACCTTTGGCCGGGTACGCGGCAGCGCCGGACTGGCCTCGGAAGTTTAGACGCTGAATCTCCGAAACTGCTCGATGAGCGACCTGGTGTACGGACCGGGTTTGCCGTCGCCGGTGACTACACCGTCAAATTTGACCACCGGAACGATGTCTTTGGTGGTCACGGCGATGAAAAGCTCATCTGCCCGACTTGCTTGTCCTGAAGCAAGCGACTTTTCAACTATCTCTAAGCCGATATTCTTGCCCGCCTGGATCACATATTTGCGGGTGATGGAAGGCAGAATATTGGCGGTAAGAGGAGCGGTTTGCAGTTTCTGACCGAGGATGGCAAAAAATGCTGAGTGGGAGCCTTCGGTTATGAGGCCGGCCTCATCCACGAATATTGCCTCGTCGCAACCTTTGCCGGCGGCATCCTGAAGGGCAAGAACGTTAGCCAGGAGGTTCAGTGACTTTATATCGCATCTTTTCCACCGCCAGTCCGGATGCGTCGAAACAGCAATACCTTTGGCCTTTATCTGCGGCTGGTCGACCAATTCGCTGACGGTCAAAAAGAAATTCGGCTTCAAGTCGGCATCCCAGACATGGTCGCGCGGCGCTGAACCGCGGGTAACGTGAAAATAGATCTTGGCGTTGGCGATACCTGCTGTCTCAAAAGCTCGCAAGACACGTGACCGAATTTGGTCCATGTCCACAGTGGTTATCCCAATTGCAGCTAAACTATTGGAAAATCTCCCCAGATGCTCTTCGAGGGCAAAAATCTTGCCGTTGTAGCTTCGCACCACTTCGTACACGCCGTCACCGAAGAAGATTCCCCGGTCGAGATAAATAGGCTCAAGCTCTTCCATCGGTACGATTCTGTCCTGTATCATAGCCAACTGCATGAAATTACTCCTCACAATTTACTTTACAACACAAGGCACAGTCCGTAGTATATCGGATTCAACTGGTTTTTTTGAGTGAAAAAACAGGAGCTTTAGGCATGTATGCAGTAGTTGAACAAGGTGGAAAACAATACAAAGTCGCTGAAGGCGATTGTCTCAATATTGAGCTTACCGAGGTTTCGGCGGACGCCAAGACAATTGAGTTGAACAAGGTATTGCTGGTAAGTGACGGCGAGAACGTGAAGGTCGGCTCGCCGTACTTAGAAGGGGCAAAGGTCATAGCATCATTCAAGAGCACGGCCGAAGAGGCCGTCGTCAAAGGCGAAAAACTCTATCCAATGCACTTTCGCCGACGCAAGGATAGCAGAAGGCGCATCGGCCACCGTCAAAAGTACCTTCAGATAAAGATCGACAAAATAGAGGCTTAAGCCTCCAGCCTCGTGCTTGCAGTCTGTATGGTTTTCTCCGCTCGGTCGCGCCAGGCAGCGGCGCCATTCTGGGCGAAGTATTCGAACGACGCATCATCCGCCAACTCGCCCAGCATGGCCTTGCGGTCGGTCGGGTCCGGCACGTCTTTTATAATGCGCTGCCGAAGCATCTCCAGCTCCGCCAGGAATTCGCCGTGTTTGTCCGTGAAGATTTGCTCGAGCTTCTTTCTTACGTGCCCGGCGTATGCGGGACAATCTCCTTCGGTACCGATTGCTATCTGCAGGTCGCCGCGTTTCACCACCGCCGGCACGTAAAAGTCACAAAGCTCCGGCTGGTCAACGACATTGCAAAGTATCTCCAGCTCTTGACAGTCTTTGTATATGCGCCCGTTAAGTTCGGGGTTGTTGGTAGCAGCTATAGCCAGCACGGCCCCTGCCAGATAGTCCTTTGAATACCTGGACCTGATAAGTTCGGCACCGCTGGCCGTGCAAAGATTGGTGAGCACATCGTCTATTCGCTCAGCCACCACGACCAGCCGGGCGTCTGCCTCAAGCAGCGACCGGGCCTTGCGAACCGCGACCGCCCCGCCTCCTACCAAGACGACACGCCGACCAGTCAATTCCAGAAATATGGGATATTTAGCCATAACTACAACGCCATACTTATCCGGCCCTTTGCCAGGCGCACTCCTTCAATCAGCGAGTTTCTCAAGTCTGATGTTGTCGATCAGGACCGACCCCAGAACACTTTCGCTAACAAAGCTTAACCTACACCGGCTATCTGCGCCAAGCTCAAATTCAGCCGTTTTTCTTTCAAACTGTGCCTTCTGACTGCCGACCGTGCCCGAAACAAAGTCGGATTTTGCAGCCAACGGCGATAAAACGCCAAAGCTGCCAGTACTGCCGGCGGCTAAAAGCAGCTTTTCGCCCAATATCGCAGAGAAAATCGCGCATTTTTCAATTCGCAAAGGTACTGGCATCGTGTAAACTCACAGAGGTGACGGTTTGCGTTCGGCAGTTGGCAGAGAAACATGCGGGCAAAAATACAATTGCGGCCGCCCTTGAGCAAGGACGACATCGGTACGCTGAAGGCAGGCGATGACGTCCTTATTACCGGCGTGATCTACGGCGCCCGGGATATGGCACACAAGAGACTGTGCCTGGCGATAGATGCCGGCGAAGAGCTGCCGTTCGAGCTTGAGGGTGCGATTATCTATTTTGTCGGCCCGACACCTGCGCGGCCTGGCGAAGTTATCGGCGCAGCCGGACCCACCACCTCATCCAGAATGGACCCCTTTAGCCCAAAACTAATCGCTAAGGGCCTAAAAGCAATGATTGGCAAGGGCTATCGCGGCGATGAGGTTAGACAAGCCCTGAAGAAATGCGGCGCGGTTCATCTCTCGGCCATCGGCGGAGCAGGAGCACTGCTCTCGCAACACATTGTTGCCGCGGAGATAATCGCATACGAGGACCTCGGAACCGAAGCCCTTAGAAAACTGCAGGTGGTTGATTTCCCCGCTGTTGTGGCTTATGATTCCCACGGAAATACTGTCTATGGGCTCCCGCAAAGCGGGGTCCCTAAGCAAGGAGCCGTATAATTGAAAGTAGCTTTGCTTGGCCTATTGCAGTCCGGCAAAAGTGCACTGTTTGCCAGCCTAAGCGGCAAAGCCATCGCTCCGGCCGGTTCAACGGCAATCGAAGAGGCCATGGTGCGTGTGCCGGACGAAAGACTCGACTGGCTGACCGAACACTACAAGCCAAAGAAAACAACCCATGCAACAATCGACTGTCTTGATTTGCCCGGATTCAATCTTCTGGATGAGCACGGCCG
>CAZPJZ010000136.1:0-6160 GCA_964586995.1 uncultured Pirellulales bacterium
AAGGATGGTCTGCCGTTCTTTCAGTTGCAGCACCTGCCAAAAGGTGTACAATAGTGCGTTGGGGGACCACAGTTTCTCGAAAGGGAGCAGATATGAGCAAGAAAATCATTACTACGGCAGCTATCCTGGCCATGGTCACAAGTATCCGGACGGCATCGAGCGTGTTAGCCGCCGAGGTCAAGGCGCCGCAGCCGCGAAGCCGCAGTGAAGTCCGGGCTGTCCTTGCTAAGGCGCCCAAGCGGCCAGCCAAGGGTGAACTGCGCCCGCTTGATGTTGTCTTACTTGCATTCAAGAAAGACCACGGCCCCAACGAGCATGATTATCCTCTATGGCAGAAGCGATGGGCAGTTCTGCTCGGCGGGCAGCAGGCCGGTCGGGAGAAACAGGTCAACCTTTATGGTCCGGCTCCAAAGAAGCAGCGAGAAAGAGTGCTGGCCGGTGCGCCAAACGTGCGGGTCTCGACTGCCGATGGCTGGCCAAGCAAAGAGCAATTTCAGACAGCCGAGCTCATAGTTGCGTTCTGCTATGTCGACTGGGATGAGCAGAAGATGCAGCAGCTCGACGAGTTCCTCTCACGTGGCGGTGGTTTTGTCATCCTGCACCCAGCGGTGATCATCCCCAAAGGTAAGGATATCACCAACCAAATGACAAGGCTCTTAGGGTTGGTCTGGGAATATGATTATACCCGCTGGCGTCATGGTGACGTGGCCTTGAACATTACGGCTCCCGATCATCCGATATGCCTGGGCCTGCCGGAAACAATCCACTTGCTTGATGAGGCCTACTGGCCTCTCAAGGGGGACCGCAGCAAGGTCACCGTGCTGGCGACTTCCGATGAGACGGTCAGCAAGGATTCTGACCAGACAAAGCCCGAACCGATGTTTTACGCCTATCAGAGCGGCAACGGACGGGTCTTTAGCTGTATTCTCGGCCACTATACCTGGACATTTGACGACCCGTATTTTCGTATTCTGCTTCTGCGTGGAATGGCCTGGGCAGCAGGCGAATCGCCCTACCGCTTTGACCGATTGGTCATGCGCGGTGCGCATTTGACCGACCCAAACCGCTGAAGCTCCGGCGTCATCGCACTTCGTGAAGCGTGTCCCGTATATTGAGTCACACGTCACGAACAGGCGCGACCGGTATCGAGCATTGAATTGATTACGCCGTCAATTTATGCTACAATAATAATGACCGTGGATTTGATCTGCAATGGAGGACTGATGTTGAAGATGCCCAGATTTGCCAAGATTTTCTTGTTCACGGTGACATTCTTCTTCTGGATGGGTTCGGTCGAGGCACAGGGACCCCGATACCTCGCAGGGGATGTGGACGGCGACCGAGATGTTGATTTCGACGACCTGCGGATATTGGCCGAGCAGTGGCTGGGCGAGGCGTGCCTGGTGGAAGCGTGTGAAGCAGACCTGAACGGCGATAGCAGTGTTGATACGGTCGATTTTGCCTTGCTGGCACAGAATTGGCGTGTGCAGACAAACACACCGGTCATAAGCGAATTCATGGCCAGCAACGGCAGCAAATCTCCACCTAACCCGCCGAGGGCCGGCGACCTGCTTGACGAGGACCAGAATTCTTCCGACTGGATAGAGATTTACAATCCGACGGACGGGTCATTCAATCTGAGCGGCTGGCATCTAACCGATAATAGGAACGACCTGGCTAAGTGGGAATTCCCGGACGGTGTATGGCTTGAGCCGGGCCAGTTTCTGATTGTCTTTGCCTCGGGCAAGAACCGAGCGGTGGCCGGGGCCGAGCTGCACACCAATTTCCAACTTGATGCCGACAATCCCGAATACCTTGCGCTGGTGGAGAGCGACGGCCGGACAATAGCGCACGAATATGCGCCAACGTATCCCCGGCAGTTGACTGATGTTTCATACGGGCTCAGGCAGTACTCCAGAACGCTGGTGGCCCCCGGTGCTACCGTTTCCTACCATGTCCCCACCGTTGAGGATGCAGGCACTGACTGGACGGCCCGCGCGTTCGATGACTCCACGTGGGACACGGGACCAACGGGGCTGGGCTTCGGCTTCGGAGGCGTGCCGAGAGCCGCATATAACGATTGCGTGTACGAAGGCAGCCAGTATATCGGCCAGAACGTTACGACTTACGGCATCGGCAGCGGGTTCGCCGGGGCAACCTCCGGCCCCCTTATTGACCAGGCCACTGGGCAGGACATGGGTATTACCGTGACACTGACCCAGAGCGGCGGGGTCAACTGGCAGCCGAGCGCCGGCGCCGGTGGGAGCGATTGTGCGGTCGGCACCGATGCATATACGACTTTCGGTGGCATCGCAGACATGACCGGCGTAATTTATTACGGCAGTGCAGGCTGGTGGGTGGATGTAACATTTACCGGCTTAGATCCGGGCACTGCGTACACCTTTGCGGCTTCGGCCGCGCGATGCGGTTACGACGACCGGCGTACCATTTACACTCTTACCGGCGCCGACACATACGCCAGCGCCAGCACTAAAGGTGTGGACGTGCTGGCTGAAAACAAGGTACGGTTCAACACGGGCGACAATTACAGCGAGGGCTATGTCGCACGCTGGACGGGCATTACCGCAGCGGATGGCAGCATAACCCTCCGGGCCGAGGCCGACCCAAGCAGCCCCGAGGCCCGTAAGGCTTACTCGTTCGATGTTTTCATGCTTTCCGGAGGATTCGCCGGCTCCGACATTCAGCAGAAAATGCTGAACAATAATGCCTCTCTGTGGACCCGCATCAAGTTTGAGCTTGCTGACGGAGAAGTGGAGCTGTTCGACACGTTGACTCTGCGAGTCAGGTTCGAGGACGGCTTCGTCGCCTATCTCAACGGCGTAGAGGTGGCCAGAAGCAATTTCACCGGACCGGCGCAATGGAACTGCCAGGCCGATGCTAACCGGCAGAACAATCTGGCAATGGAATTCGTCAGTTTTGATATCTCCGGCTACATCAGCCAATTGCGCCAGGGGACCAATGTATTGGCAATTCACGCCCTCAATGATAGAGCCGGTGACGAAGATTTTTTGATCCTGCCCGAGCTTGTCGCTGCCAGCAGCATGGGTGTTCCACAGTACTTCGCACAGGCGACCCCGGGCAAATTTAATGTGCCCGGCGCGATCGACGTAGTGGCGGACACCAAGTTCAGCCGTGACCGAGGCTTCTATGACCAGCCTTTCTTGGTCTCGATAACCACCGAAACGCAAGGCGCTGTCATACGCTACACTACTGATGGTAGCACGCCCACCGAAGTTCATGGCCAGCCGTATACCGGTCCCTTATGGATAACCAAAACTACGTGCCTGCGGGCAATGGCGTTCAAGCCAGGCTGGATATCCACTGATGCCGATACGCATACTTACATATTTCTCAATGATGTGATTCATCAGCCGGCTCTTCCTCCCGGCTTTCCGAGCTCATGGGGTTCTACTGCCGCCGATTATGAAATGGACCCGGACGTGGTGAACGACCCGCAATATCGCGGCCTGATAAGAAAGTCGCTTTTGTCGCTTCCGACCATCTCGATTGTGACGAACTTGGGCAATCTATTTGGCGCCAGTGGTATCTACGACAATTCGAGCAGGGCGGGGGTAGCCTGGGAACGCCCGGCGTCAATCGAGTGGATAAATCCTGACGGCACGACCGGATTTCATGTGAACGCCGGGCTGCGCATCTATGGCGGCGACCCGTTCCGCGGCATGGGTCTGACGCGGAAGAAGTCCTTCCGTTTGTTCTTCAAACGCGCATACGGCCCATCGAAGCTGAACTTTCGCATGTTCGACGCCGAAGACGCTGCTGCGAGCTTTGATACCATTGTTCTTCGGGCCGGGTCGAACGACGGCTGGAATAACTGGGGAGGTGGAAATATCCAGTACATCATTGATGAGTTCATGCGGCGAATGCAGTTGGCTTTGGGCCAGGTTTCGCCCCACGGGACCTTTGCGCACTTGTACATCAACGGGCTCTACTGGGGTCTATACAACCCGGTCGAACGGCCTATGGCATCGTTCTGTGCCACCTACTACGGCGGGGACAAAGAGGAGTGGGACGCCCTGAACTCCGGCACCCCCACAGGCGAGAGCAGCACCGCCACCTGGAACGCGATGCTCAGCCAGGCCGCAGCGGGACTGTCGGACAATGCTTCTTACCAGAAAATCCAGGGCAATAACCCGGACGGCACGAAGAACCCCGCATACGATGACCTTCTCGATATCGATAACTACATCGACTGGTTCTTCTCCAACGTCTGGGGCGGAACGGGAGACTGGCCCTATCACAACTACTATGTCGGCTGCCGCCGTCCCCCGAACGCCACCGGATTTAAGTTCTTCAACTGGGACGCGGAAGGCGCGATAGTCGTCTGGTCCAATCTGAATGCAAATGTAACCGGCGTCAGCGATGGGGGAGCTCGACCGTACGTTACGCTGCGGCAGAACGACGAATTCCGCCTGCTTTTTGCCGATCACGTTCATCGGCACTTGTTCAACAACGGGCCGGCCACCTCACAAGCATCCTACGCCCGCTACAAGGAACTGGCAGACCAGATCGAGCTGGCAATAATTGCCGAGTCGGCACGCTGGGGCGACCAGGCACGCAGCAACCCCTATACACTGGCCGACTGGCGAGCAACACGCGATTACATCCTGGGCACCTACATGCCGCAGCGTCCGGGCATCGTCCTGCAACAGCTTCGCGACGCCGGTCTTTATCCGAGCGTGGATGCCCCAATCTTTCTTGTAAATGGATTGCCAAGTCCCGGCGGCAAGATTCCCGCCGAACATTTCTTTTTGATGACGGCTCCGAAGGGCCAGATTCTCTATACGCTCGACGGCACCGACCCTCGCGTACCCATAGCCCAGTCCGCGCCGGGCGCTGCCGTCACGTTCGTTACGGAAAATGCCGCCAAGAGAGTCCTCGTCCCCAGCGTCGCTAACGGCGGCAATCTGCTCGGCAACAAACCCGCTGAGTTTCAGGTCACGTTCTACCAGGCAAATAGAACCGTCAGCAGCCTGGACATCGCAGAGACGGTTATCAGCAACCCATCTTACCGAACCACGGTTGTAACCAAGATGGAGCCCCTTATAAACTTTTTCAACACCGGTAGTCCCGGCAACTTCGACAACGACAAGCCATTCCCCGGCACGACGATGGGTGCCGATGCCGATAATTTCGTCATTTTGGTCACCGGGACAATCATAATACCACAGGCCGGTCCGTGGTCGTTCGGCGTTAGCAGTGATGATGGCTTTGGGCTGAGACTGACCGGTGCCCAAACCTTTACGTTATCCTATCCCAATCCTCGGTCACCTGGCGACACTGTCGGCGTCTTTAACGTCACACAGCCCGGGCCGTACCAACTGCGTCTGGTGTTTTATGAGCAAGGCGGCGGCTCCGAACTGGAGCTTTATGCCGCAAAAGGCAGCTATACCACATTCAGCTCCAGCGTCTTTCGTTTGCTCGGCGACTTGGCGACCGGAATTCAGGTGGGTGAGGGCAACATCTGGTTCAGCAGCTACTTTGATGATGTGGCCTGGCCGCTCGGCGGCGGCGGCGTGGGGTATGAGAAAGCCTCGGGTTATCAAGGGCTTATAGGCACTGACGTGGCGGCCCAGATGTACAACAAAAATGCGACCTGTTATATCCGTATCCCGTTTACTGCAGATAACAGCCAGTACGGAAACCTCAGGCTGAGGGTCCGGTACGATGACGGTTTCATCGCTTATCTTAACGGCACCGAAGTTGCCAGACGCAACTTCACGGGTGAGCCGGCATGGAACTCAGCCGCTGCCGCCCAGCGCCCCGACAATGCTGCGGTTGTTTTTGAGGAAATAGACATCTCGGATTATGCCACGGCATTGAGCTACGGTAATAACGTATTGGCCATTCAGGGGATGAACGCTGCTGCCGGCGACGATGATTTCTTGATTTCCGCAGAACTGGTTGCCAATAAGCTGACTCAGGGTGACGTCTCACCCAGTGCGATCGAGTACACATCGCCTTTTGTACTGGCAAAAAGTAGCCGTGTTAAGGCTCGCGCTTTGCACGCCAAATGGAGCGCGCTTAACGAGGCGGTCTTTGCCGTCGGGCCGGTGGCAGAGAACCTGCGTATTACGGAGATAATGTATCATCCGGCGTATGTTGGCGACCCGAACGATCG
>CAZPJZ010000137.1:0-6156 GCA_964586995.1 uncultured Pirellulales bacterium
GGCGATGGGAAGTTGACAGCGGTCCTGCGCGCCGGCGACCGCTACGCGGTACACGGACTCGAAGCAGACCCGGCCAAGGTTGCCGCGGCGAAAAGCTACATCCAGTCGCAGGGCATCTACGGGCCTGTCTCCGTCGAGCAGTATTCAGGCTCATCGCTTCCTTACACGGATAATCTGATTAACCTGGTTGTCGTTCAAGCCTGCCCCGAGCAAGGCCGAGGGGATGCGGGCAAAGTCCCCATGCGCGAGGTGATGCGAGTGCTGGCTCCCGGCGGAGTGGCCTGCGTTGGCCGCGACGGCAAGTGGCAGAAGATCGTCAAGGCCTGGCCCGACAATATCGACCAGTGGACCCATTTTCTGCATGATGCGAGTAACAACGCGGTCGCCAACGATTCGGTCGTGGGGCCTCCTCGCGGCCTCCAATGGGTCGCACCGCCGTTGTGGCTGCGAAGCCACGAGACGCCGTCAGGAATTCAGTCATGCGTTTCAGCCAGTGGCCGCTTGTTCTACATCTTGGACGAGGGGCTTATCGGCATTACCGATGAGCGTCTGCCTGACCGCTGGTCGCTTGTTTGCCGCGACGCTTTCAACGGCAAGCTGCTTTGGAGGCGGCCGCTCGAGGCCTGGGGCTGGCGCCAGTGGAGCCTGGAGCGATACCTGGGCAAAGACTGGACCACTCTACGTGGACTGCGGACCGATGTGCCCGCCGAGAACCAGCGCCGAATCGTAGCCGACGGCGACCGGCTCTACACCACCCTGGCATACGAAGCTCCCATGTCGATCTTGAATGCCGCCACCGGCGAGGTCATCACTACCGTTGAAGCGACGCGAGGCACGAGGGAAATCCTGGTCAGTCCTGGGGACTCCTCACGCAGTGACGGAATTGTCATCGCGCTAGCCCGAGAAGCACCGGCAGGGACTGATCAGCGGCGCGGTAAGGATGCAGGCGGGGCAAGGCTGGTCGCTGTCGATGGCCGGACAGGAAAAGTGCTCTGGGACAAGCAGATCGGTCAGGTCCACCCTCTATCCTTGGCGATTGACAACGGCCGGATTGTCTATTTGAGCGGCAAAGAACTCTTCGCGCTGCATCTGAAGGATAGCGATGAGCTATGGAGGGTTCCGGTGAAGCTGACCACACCGAGGACACTGCTTACCGTCCAGGATACGGTCGTAATGCAGGGCGGAAAGTCCGTTGCCGCTTATGACGCGACCGATGGCAGGCTGCTCTGGGAGAAAACCGTCCCGCCGATCAGCGGGGGCGAAGGGGACGACCTGTTTGTCATCGATGGATTGGTTTGGCGCGGGATGCTCAGCGTGGATGATAATGGGCAACCGGTGGGCAAGAGCCCGCACGCGCTGGTCATCGGCTGGGACCTTCGCACGGGCCAGGAGAAAAAGCGGATTCTGGTCAGGAACCTGCGAAGTCCGGAGCATCACCATCGCTGCTATCGCAACAAGGCAACCGTTCGGTATCTGATCAGTTCCTACGAAGGCGCCGAGTTTCTTGATTTCCAGGCAGATAATCATTCTCAGAATAACTGGCTTCGCGGCGCCTGCAGGTTTGGGATGATGCCCTGCAACGGCATGCTGTACGTCCCGCCGGACCAGTGTTTCTGTCAACCCGGAGCGAAGTTTCTGGGTTTTGCCGCCGTCATGGCCGGACCGGACACCGGCGCGCCGGAGTTGAAGGAGGTCACGGATGAGAAGCGTCTGGAAAAGGGCCCGGCTTACGGACGGGCCTTTGAGCCGGAGTCTCCTTCGATCGGCAACTGGCCGACGTTTCGCCACGACGCGGCCCGAAGCGGCACAACGCCCATCAGCGTGGCTCCCGACTTATCGGTCGCATGGAAAACCGAACTGAAAGGCACGTTGACGGCACCCGTGGCCTGGTCCGGCAAGGTATTCGTAGCCGAGTCAGACGCCCACACCGTGTATGCGATTGACGGGGCAAGCGGCAAGATCCTCTGGCACTTCACGGCCGGTGGACGCATCGACTCGCCACCGACGGTGTGCAGCGGCATGGTCCTGTTCGGGTCAGCCGACGGCCGCGTCTACAACCTGCGGGCGTCAGACGGTGAACTGGTGTGGCGATTCCTCGCGGCGCCGGCCGACCGGCGAATTGCCTATTTCGACCAGATCGAGTCAGCCTGGCCCGTTCATGGCAGCGTGCTGCTCGATAAGGGCGTGGCCTACTTCGCAGCCGGACGTTCGACCTATCTGGACGGCGGCATCCGGCTCTACGGGCTCGATCCCGCTACGGGCAAAATTCTTCACAAAGGCCTCTTGAAAGGCCCGAATCCGTTCGCGCAAGGCCAGACTGAAGGTCTGGACAGGGTCAAACCCCCATTCGGGGGCCGTGACGTAGCCTTTTTTACCCTTGGAGCCAATTCCGACGTGCTGGTCAGCGAAGGCGGATTTCTCTACATGCGCCAAAAGAAGATGACGCCCGAGTTGAAAGAGGTCGCTGTAGATGTCTTATCGAGCAAAGGCGACCAAGATGTGGGCCTGCATGTTTTCTCGACAGCGGGTCTGCTGGATGGCTCCTGGTATAACCGCACGTTTTGGATGTACTCGAAGCGGTGGCCCGGCTTTCAGTTGGCCAACCAGGCCCCCAAGAGCGGGCAGCTCTTAGTGGTCGACGACGAGAGAACTTATGCCGTTCGGGTGTTCTATCGTCGGAACGTGCACAGCCCAATGTTCTTCCCGGCCAGAGAAGGTTACCTGCTGTTTGCCGACCGTAATGACAACGAGCCGCAGATAGTCGGCGAGCAAGGCTCACGTAAGCCGGTCGAATGGCTGCCGCAATCCGACTACTCACGCGCCCGCGGGGATGAAGTGCGAAAGCTGGACAGCGAGGCCTTCGGCCTGGACAAGATGATCGGCTACACGCGGGCCGAGCCGCCTGTGTGGACACGATGGCTGCCCGTCCGAATCCGGGCCATGGTGAAGGCGGGCGATACTTTGTTCGTGGCGGGCCCTCCGGACGTGTTGGATCCGAAAGACCCCTATGCCGCCTTCGAAGGGCGCAAACGGGCTTTGCTTGTGGCTGTCTCGGCCACCGATGGAAACAGGCTGTCTGAAATGCCCCTTGAGTACGCTCCGGTGTTTGACGGCATGATCGCAGCAGCCGGCCGCCTGTTTGTCTCCTTACAGGACGGAAGCATCGTTTGCCTGGCCGGGAGAGATTAAGAGGACAGAACACAGACGACAGAGGACAGAATTCTGACCTCTGACCTCTGCCTTCTGTCTTCTGACTTCTGGACCTATCGCCCTGCTGCTTTCCTGGCCTTGTTCAATACCGCCCTTGCACGGCGGGCCACATCCTTATTGTCGGTGGCCTGGAGCACTTTTTGTAGAGCCTCATTAACCTCGCCGGGCTTTTCCTGGAATATCTTTTCGGCTATAGCCACTGCTGCAAAGGCTGCCTCATCCTTGGTCGCCGCATCATCCAGGTGCGCTATTGCCATTGATAGCGCTTCGACCGCCGGCACTTCGCCCAGGACACCAAGCAGCAGCTTTTTCTCTTCGTCGCGGGCAATTAGTTCAGCCGCATCCTTAACCATCGCGAGCTTTTTCTCTGTCGAGATGCTTTCATCCCGAACCAGGCCGATGTAGCCGCGAAGAGCCGCAATTCTGTGAGCGGGGTCGGGCGAGGTCCTGGCTAATTGTAGTAAGTCCGGCGCAGCCTCTGCACCTTTCCATCCGCCGAGTGCGCGGATGGCCGTGGCACGGACTTGGGCATCCGAATCGTTGACCGCCGCGCGCACAGCCTGCAGAGCCTTTGCTCCCCCGATGGTGCCGAGGAGCCGAACCAGGGCGCTCTTTTGCACGGGCTTGGCTGAAGAAAGCAGGCCAATGAGCTTATCGGTGTACGATTGTGGATTATCGGCTTTGACAAGAACGCTGACCAATGCCTGCTCAGCGGCAGTTAGGTCCTGCGATTCCGTCAGCCGCATCAATAGATCAAGCAACGCCGGCAATTGGTCGGGCCCACCCAGTTCACCCACCATCCTGATCGCGGCTGGACGAACCCCTGCCTGCGCAGGGGCGGGGCCTGTGTCACCGGCAGCCTTCAATAATGCGGGAACACTTGCTGCTATTCGCCGACGCCCGATCAGGTCGATTGCCGTGAGCTGCTGGCTAGTCTGGCTGCTATTGAGCATCGCCATCACGGCCTCGTCGGCCTGGTGACCCGGCATGGCTGCAAGGCACTCCTTCACAGTTTCGCTAATCTGACGGTCGGTATCGGCCAGCAATTCCGCAAGCACAGGCACCGCGGACGGATGGCCGATAGCCGGCAGCGCTCGAATGGATTCCAGGCGGATGGATTTTTCGCCGCTTTTGGCCACCGCAAATAGCGCCGGTAGCGCCGCCGGATCAGCCCGCGCCCCCAGCGTCTTGATCACCAGGATTTGATTGTCCGTGGATAGTTTGTTCAACTCAGCGGTCAGGGCCTCGGTCACGTCGGCGCTCGGTAGCTCCAGCGCGGTCTGGCAGGCTGCCGAAAACAAGATGTAGTCGTCGCTGCGCAAGTGCTCCCGCAATAGCGCCACGCCGTCCTTGCCGCGAGTGAGGATTGCGCCGCGCACGGCACCGGTGCGGACCTGGTGCGGCTCTTTCAAAGTGCGCAATTGGTCGTAAATCCTAACGGCCTGGTCGCGCTGCCCTTTGGCGGCAAGCGCCTCAGCACACCGAAGCAGCCCTTCGCAAAATGCGACCTGATTGGCAGCAGGAGCATTCAATAGGGCAACCTGCAGCACCTTGGCAGCGGCGGCATTACCAATACTGCCCAATGCTCGCCCTGCCGCCTGAGCCACATCCGCATCAGGGTCCCGCAGCATTTTGCCCAACGCTGGAACTGCCGTGGCGTCGCGCCTGACACCAATTGAAATGATTACGCCAACAAGAGGCCGGCCTTTAACTTTAGTAACTGCGTCACGCAAGGCCTCATCCACCGCTGGGTCCGGAATCGGCTCCAGAGCGTAGCGGGCCATGTGCGAGAGTTTTTCGTCGGCAAGTAACGCCGCCAACGGCCCGACAGCATCTTTAGTGCCGATGACGGCTAATTGCCGACAGGCATCGACTTTTTCTTTCTGGGATGCGTCGGAGGTTAAGACCGCGATCAGTTTCGCTTCCTGCTCCTTTGTAGCAGGCGGAACGGTTTGTGCGAATGATGCAATAGTACTGGCGAACAGCAAGGCACTTGCCAGAACAATCCACGAATTTTGATTTTTTTGCTTTGACATGGTCTGGGTTCCTTTCACCAGCGTACAGCGTTTAGCGTAGGGCGTACAGTTTTTCCTGCGCGCTATCCGCTGTACGCTATCCGCTAAACCAATTAGACGGTCCACGGCTCGCGCATTGCCCGGCTGCGCAGGCGATTCGCTTCCGGGTCGTTTATGAACTCTTCTTTGACAGGGTCATATCGCAGATCGCGTTTGAGCCACATACAGATATTAGCCGCGTGCACCGTAGACATCGAGCGGTGCATTACTACAGGATTAGCCACGGTCTGGCGGCGCGACTTGATGCAGTCGAAGAGGTCCCGCACGTGGCTCATCGGGCGGCCTGTGCGGGCGATGTAGTCGGAGACTATCTTCTTAAAGTCAGCCATCAGACCGGGCGGAGAAACGTCCGGCTTTGAGTAGCCATCTGCTACTGCGACCCAGCCCTCGGGGCCATCGAAGCGCATGCCGCACGAGCCACGCCACCACTTATCGCCGCGACTCAGGATCATCTTTACGCCGTTGGCAAAGCGCGTGACCATTTCATCGCCGGTGGGGTTGTTCACGTACTCGTATTCGACCGCCGAGGTGTCCAGAGCGTCGATTCCAGCCTGGGCCTGGGCAAATGTGTGGGCGCCCCATTCGCCGATGCAACTGGTGTGGAAATCGTAATGGCCTCGCCAGCCGCCACGGACATACTCGGCGTTGTAAGGCCGCCACGGGCACGGCCCTAACCACTGGTCCCAGTCCACTTCCTCTTTGGGCGGCTCAGGCTGCGCAGGCAGCCAGTCGTGCCTCATCTCCGCTGCATCCCAGGGAGCAATATGGGCGTAGGCGGTGTGAATTTTGCCGAGGCGCCCGCTGCGGGCAAGCTCGATCGCAAAGACGAAATTTCCCTCGCTGAGCCGTTGGGTGCCGGTTTGATAAATAC
>CAZPJZ010000138.1:0-6118 GCA_964586995.1 uncultured Pirellulales bacterium
TCGGTAGGAATCTGGGTTTGCAGACAAGGTCGGACCGACCAAGACTCTTATATGTAGAGAACAGACTATAGAAGCGTCCGGCACGGTACAGTAATGTCCGTCGTGGTTAGACTATCACATTCAGCAGCCAACCTGCCGCCCGCAGCCTATCGGGGTGACGGTGGCAAAAAGGGACGTCACATTACCGATTATCCTGCGACCGAGTTTCGCAAGAGAGGCTGGAATTGAGCGGCCTACTCTGGTACTATAACCGAGAAAAGGCCGGCGATTTGACCGTGTGTAATTCAAAATGAAACGCGTCGGTCGTTATGAAATTCCCTGTGCGAATTCCAGATAGCGCAGCACAAAAGGGAGTCTATATGAAAAGAAGTTCTGTATGCCAAGTATTCGCTGTATGCCTGACATCGTTTGTGGCGGCACAACCTTCACATGGTCTGGTCCAATCGAGCCAACCTCTACCGGGATGCTGGCCACAGCAGTATTCTGTCCAGCGAGATGATGTGTCGGGCACGCTTACTCTTTCGACTCCATATTACGCTATCCAGCACAATCTGAAAAAAGGGGGAGCCATCGCCAAGATAAAATACACTCACGGCAAGGTTGATAATCTGCTCGTTCAGCCTGTCGAGACAAGTGTTCGGAATGAAGCCGATATTGTTTTTGATGACCTTCACTGCCCCGCCGCTCGCTTATCTTGCACCGAGACCGGCAAAACAAAGATAGTAACAATTGAATCCGCGCTCACTGACAACGATAGTCGAGATTCAGGCATCAAAGTCAGAACCATCTACGAATATCACTGGGGCTATATAAAGATACACAAGGAATTTCACTTTCCGCCCGCTGGAATCAGGATCAAGAATCTAAGTGTGCTATCGACGGTATTCCATCCGACTCTGTCCGACTACGGCTATCGCCAGGGCACGACAGAGCAGGAGGGAGCGGCTCCTTTCGACTTCGGGATATGCCACTGGAAGAGAATTGGAGCGGGGACAGATTCTGATTCGTCTCTCCAGACGCGTCATGTGCCCAGGTACGTAGTGCTGGCAAACCACGGCATCGAGGGCGTCGAATGGTTCGTTTCGTCGAATTTGTCCCAGTGGGACCTTCAAATGACCGGCCGGCGCGGTGACGGATTGTGCACTGTCCGCTCCCATCGCGAGCCCGCCGGCGTTGCGCTCTCGATATGCCCGTTGAATGTCACCGAAGGAGCGATAGCCGTTAAAGGCGTGCGCGCGTTCGACTATTATATCGGTATGCCGATTCTGGAAGGACACGCCAACAGACCCTGGCTTCATAGAGGCTTCAACAGAAACAGGGGTGACTGGCTTTCGGAAGATGACATCAAAAAGTGGGCTGAGTCCGGTATAAAGACCGTCCATTGTCACAACGATGGCGACTACTACCAGGATGGACTGTTCTGGCGAGATGGTTCGTATCCGCCCTATCCGCCCGAAGATATGGCCAAATATGACAAGGTTATTGAAACGTGTCATCGCTACGGCATCAGGGTGGCAACGTATTTTTCCAACAAGGAGCTGCACTCGAGCACGGAATCATTCAAAGAGCACGGCGACGAATGGGCCAGAAAAGACCATCAGGGAAACCTCAGATACAACTACTATCGCCAGGGCAGCGAATTTGGCGTTCAGATGTGCCTGAAGTCGGGCTGGTTGGAGTTCTTGAAATTCTCCATCGACAGAGTCCTTAAGAATCACGCCTTGGATGGTGTGTATTACGACTGGAACGCCGCCTTATATTGCAGGAACGCCGTGCATGTGGGACAAAAACCCAGCAGCGCGGCCAAAGACGAAGCCGGGCAGAACCTTGCCCATCCAGGCGCGGGCCATTGGGACATGGATGAGCTGATTGACCTGATGGAGTGGACCAGACAGCGAGTTGGGCCGGAGGGTCTGATCATCATTCATAATACCAGGGTCCCCATGTTCGTTACCGAGAACTTTGCCGACTATGTTGTCGGCATGGAATGGGGATATAAGAAGTGGTTGGATTCGGCCCCCGCACTGCAAGAATTGCCTCTGGAGTGGAATTTTGTCGGCGCCCGTTCTCGCGGCGTGATAGGGTACGGGATTATCGACCGCAATGCCCCGCGAAGATTACATAAGCTGTTAGCTCTTGAGGCCTTGTTGACGGGTGTCGCGCCCTGGCCGGCCAGCGAAGAGGCAACCGAGCTTTATCGAATATTAGTACCTTTGGGAGATGTTACACGGTACAAGTTTGAAGACTGGCGGAATAACGCGGTCACACTCAAGGGCGAGGGCTGTGCTTCGGCCGTTTTTGGCCGGCCCGGCGAGGCCTATATCCTATTGGGCAATTTGGATGGCGACCCGAAAACCGTCACCTGCCGCATCGACCCGCGAAAGTTGCCGCATCCCTTATCTTCAATTACTTCGGGCAGAATCCTAAAGGCAGACGGACCGGTTGAGCTCAATGTCGGCAAACTCACCAGCGCCGGCGAAGACATCACTCTGCCGGGCGACGATGTGGTTTTGATTCATGTGTATTGTAAATGAAACATCCGTGTTGCAGCCAAGCCGGCAGGAATGTAAAATTCTAAAGAGGTACCTCTATCGTAGGTTGGAATACTATGAGTGCCAAAACAATAATGTTAGGAGCGGTTGTTTTCATCTTATCAAGCTGTGCAGTCGCTCAAGCGTACCCAGACAATCCCTTTGTCATCAGACTTGCCATCCCTGCGCCGTCGAACTCGGCCGGCGGAATACTGGTGGCCGACGTCGATAACGATGAGCGCATGGACTACCTGGTCACGGTGCCCGGACACATAGCAGCATATGCCAACGACGGCAAAAAGCTGTGGGTGCTCAAGGCCGATATTGTGGTCGGCAGCTCCAGCGAGAGTGAGGGCTTGCCGGGTCATCACGGTCCCGGCGTAGCTGCCGGTGACGTGGATGGCGACGGCAAGTGCGAGGTAGTGTTCCTGACTAAAGATTCTGTCCTGCACGTCGTGGACGGCAAAACCGCACGTGAAAAGGCATCTGCAAAGCCGCCCTATCCGGATGAAGCTCAAGGTTGGGAAGTGGCCATGGTCGCCGACTTTCGCGGTACGGGCGGCGACCGTGACATTCTACTACAGACCACCAACAAGCAAGGCTACCGGATGGGCAAATTCCTGGCCGCTTATTCGACGGAGGATCTGCTGAAAGGCGGCAAGCCCCTCTGGCAGACCGACCAGTTCGTCTCCTGCGCACACAACAGCGCCCGGCTCGCTGACATCAACGCCGATGGCTGCGATGAGGTGCTTGGCGCTACGATTTTTTCGGCCAGGGGCAAGCTGCTGACCCGGGCGATTCCCGACCGCTACCACATGGACAGCGTGTTTGTCTGCGATGTTCGGCCGGACATACCGGGCCTGGAAGTGGTCCTGCTCGAAGAAGGCAGCAACCACGTCCAGTTGCTGGGCACGGAAGGTCCCATCTGGCGAACGCACTTCAAAAGGCAGGAACCGCAGAATGCGGCTGTCGGCCGATTTGCGAGGCAAAGCGACGAAGTCTTTATTTGGTGCCGGTCGCGCCACAATGAGCATCAGAAACCATTTGTCCTCAACTCGTCGGGCGAGAAGGTCTTCGATTACAGCATGGATGACGTGGCGCCTGCCGGCTGGACAACCCGCGGTGTTGAGGTCATTCACACCATTGATTGGACGGGCCAACCACAGCAATTGGCTTGCGCAAAGGAGCGCCACGAGAGCGGTGACGTCTGCCTGTTCGAACCGCTAACCGGCAAATTCGTCGCGCAGTTCGAGGAAAAAGCTGACCGGCTATACGTTGCAGATGTTACCGGGGACTGGCGCGAAGAGATTATCGTCTTAAACGGCAACGAGTTACACATATATCAAAACAGCGATTCCAACCCCAGACCGGGACGCGAGCGTCTGTGGGCTGACCGCAACTACCGCCGGCTCAAACAGTGTCATAATTACTACTCGCCGTGAGGAGGTACTAATGAGTAGACTGACAGGCCGAATCGGATTTGGCCTGATTGCCGCGCTGGTTTGCGTCTGTCCCGGAATTGGAGCGGCGGCAAAAAGAGGCCGACTTACGTGCCGGAGTTGTCGAGCCGCAGCGACTTTACAACCACACACAGCTTTTACCTACAGGTCCGGCATGACCTGGTAGCACGTGCACGGCAGGCAACGATTGATTTTGGCGCGCGCTTGGCGCGCAGCCCCGAAGGTGAGGATAAGAAACGCGGTTTTGACCGCGCCCGGCAGGGCTCGAACCTGCAACCTTCGGATTCGAAGTCCGGCACTCTATCCAATTGAGCTACGGGCGCAAATCAGTTCATGTCTGGTCCGAATCCACTCCCATCGTCCGGCCAAGTTCATTCGTTTGTATCACCGGCTCTCGGCGGCTCGTCTTTTGCCTTCTCCAGGTGCCGGGCGATCTGTCTGAGCTGTTCGCTTATCTCGTCAGCCTGGTGCGTGAGCCTCTCGATCTGTGCATGAATCTTTTTCGAGCCAATAATGGTCTGAGCAAAAATCAGGAAAAACATCACCGCAAGCGTCCCACCGATGGCGATAAAGCCGACGCCCCGCAAAATCTTCTCCACCAACTGAGGCAAATCCGATTCCATTGTCGCTGTCCCCTGAAGCTGACTTCGCCGGCTCGACTTTCATCGCCGGCGACTGACGCAAATCCGGCAATTCGCCGCAAGGCGGCCGTAAGGCGAGCCAATAAATTCTCATACACCCGCCGTCGCTCGCATTTGCCCCCGCCGGAACTAACATAAGCACCGGCGCCATGTAAACCCTTACGCGGATTGAGTGGTTCTGCCGCATCCTCGGTGCTCGTCGGGCAGAAGCCCTCCCAAGGCAAAGGCCTAGCCCGGCTCAAGCGGCGGTTCGACCTGGCGCACTCATTGCTTCCATCCATCGGTCATCGAATAGGCCCTGCGGCTCGTCTCCGGCTGCTACGAACTTCGAGACACGAATTCAGCCGGTAGTCAAAATACCTCAAATTCGCCGGCCAGGCAACAGTTTTCCGCAGCCGTTGTGCATGCCGCCAGCCCGCGAAAACACGCCCAAGCCTTTCCCGAGCAGGGTCGAGGCCCTGGGCGTGCCGCTGCGCTATTGATCCTACCATGCAAGACACCCGCCGCCGAAACGAGCAACTAACCAAAAACAGGGCAAAATGTTCTTGGCTTTGGGCCGATTTTAGTGTACAATATGCTTTATCGCGATGGTTCAAACTCTGCAAACAAGAGGCATGCTCTTTTGCGATGAGGAGTCTGCGATGAAAAGTGTAGTTCATGGCACCTGCATATTGTGGGCGGTAATAGCCTGTGTGAGCCTGGCGGCGCCGGAGCCGGCTATCGTGCCCAGGCCGGGCGAGTGGACCGTCGACGTAGTCTTTGAGCATCCCCAGCAAATCGCGCTGGAACGGGTGCCCGGCGGCGGGCCTGAACGCTTTTGGTACACTATCATAACAATCACCAATAACACCGACCAGGACGTTGAGTTTTATCCCAAATGCGAGCTAATGACCGACACGTTCCAGATCATACCGGCCGGCAGAAACGTCCCGCCCGCAGTTTTTGGGCTAATAAGAACGCGGCATCAGAGTAAGTATCCGTTTCTGGAGCCGCTGGAAAAGGCCGATGATAAGATACTCCAGGGCGAGGACCACACCAAAGACCTTGCCATCATCTGGCCGGACTTCGATTCGGAAGCCACCGCCATCAAACTGTTCGTGACGGGCCTGAGCAACGAGATCGCAGTTGTCGATCATCCGCTGCAACGAGACCAGGCTGGCCAGCCGGTCAGGGTCTTCCTGCGAAAGACCCTCGAACTGAGCTACGACCTGCAAGGCGACCCGGCCCTGAGGCCCTATCTTAAAGTAGAGTACAAGGACCAACGCTGGGTGATGCGATAAGCACTTGGCGCTCATTCTTGGCCCCCGCAGAAACTTGTCCTGAGCCTGTCGAAGGATTGGCTTTGTTTGGCTTTGTTTTGTTGCCCGCCGAAAGCGGATTTATTTTCATAATCCTTTGTCAACACTAAGCTTGTGCTCTTGTGGCCTTTTCGCAAATTGGCTTTGTTTTGCAAAAAAGAGGGTGAATTTGTAGAGGATCCTCTACC
>CAZPJZ010000139.1:0-6116 GCA_964586995.1 uncultured Pirellulales bacterium
GCGATAGAGGCGCACACAAGTCTTTCTTGCGCCGATCTGGTCGAACAGCCGCAAGTGCTGAAAGCACTCGTCTGGCAAAGCATCAATGAGTGTCAGAAGAACAGCCGGCAGTTGTCCGGCTTTGAAAAGGTTTCTTCTCAGCACGTAGAGATAAGGATAGAGGATTTTCAGAAGACTTCCACCGGCAAGATCAAGCGTGAGGCGTATATTAGGGTTTGACAGAAAAGGGAGGATTGCCAAAATGTCACACAAAGATATAGTGAGTCGTCGCAAATTTATCGCCAGCGCAGGTGCCGCTGCTCTGTCGTTCACTATCGTAAAGCCGCAGCTCGTGCGCGGCTCGCGCGCCAACTCCAAAATTGACATAGCATTGCTCGGCTGTGGAGGCCGCGGCATCTGGATTATGGACCTGTTCAAGCAGCACGGCGGATACAACATTGTGGCCGGTGCAGACTACTTCCAGGACCGTGTCGACCAGCTTAACAGATTTGGTGTGGCCCCAAATCGCCTTTACACGGGCTTGTTGGGTTATCGTAGACTGCTGGAGGCCAAAGTGGACGCGGTAGCGGTCGAGAGCCCGCCGTATTTTCATCCGGAACAGGCTGCGGCAGCGGTCGATGCCGGCTGTCACGTCTACGTCGCCAAACCGCTGGCGGTGGACGTGCCCGGCTGTCACAGCATAGCTGAAAGCGGCAAGAAAGCCACAGGCAAGAAGCTCTGTTTCCTCGTTGATTTCCAGACCCGCGCCGACCCATTCTATATGGAGGCACTCAAGCGCGTCCGCGAGGGTGCGCTCGGCGAGTTTGCATTCGGCGAGGCCATCTATCACGCCGATTGCCCATTCAAGCGGATGTATGATTCGTGGCGGGCTGACCCCGACGGCGCGGAGAATCGCCTGCGGGCGTGGGGCCTGGACCGAGTTTTGTCCGGGGACATCATTACCGAGCAAAATATCCACACGCTGGACGTTATGAGCTGGATTATGGACGCAGAGCCGCTCTGGGCGGTCGGAACGGGCGGGCGAACCGTCCGCCCCGTCGGCACGTGCTGGGACCACTTTGCCGGCCTGTTTGAATATCCAAACCATGTGGGTATTACCTTCAGCTCCAGACAGATTGAAGGCCACGGCACTCAGCCCGAGGGAATCAGAAACCGGATGTTCGGCTCAAAAGGCGTCCTGGAGACCGAGTACGGTGGACAGGTAATTATTCGCGGCGAGAATTTCTACCGCGGCGGCAGAAGCCCAGGAATATATCAGGAAGGGGCGGTCGCCAATATCGCCACATTCTACAACGATATCACGGGCGGCAATTTCAGTAACCCGACGGTCCAGCCGAGCGTCCGCAGCAATCTGATTACCATTCTTGGTCGAACCGCCGCCTACGAACGCCGTAAAGTAACCTGGGATGAAATCGTCAATAGCAAAGAGAAATTGGACGCCAACCTAAAAGGCTTGAAGACGTAAGCAGGGAGGATTTGTGGTATGGAACATTCGCGTATAACTCGGCGGCAGATGCTGGCCGGCGCCGCTGGTACTGTCGCCAGCCTGGCGGTGGGTACTTCTTGTGCGCCCTTTGTCGGGGGCGAGCGGGTAAAAGCCCGCGCCGGCGGATTCAAACTGGGCGTGTGCGACTGGACAATCGGCAAGACGGCCAATCCGGCTTCGCTGGAGATGGCCAAGCGTATCGGCCTGGATGGCGTCCAGGTCGACTGCGGAAGTGGCAAGGACACTCTGCCTTTGTTTGACGCGAGCCTGCAAAAGCAATTCCTGGCTGAAGCCGAAAAGCAGCAGATGCAGATAGCATCGCTTGCGCTGGGGACTCTCAATAACGTTCCCTACAAGAGCGACCCACGGGCGGAGCGATGGCTTGAGCAGTCCATTGATGTCTGCAAAGTGCTGGCCGTAAAAGTTGTGCTTGTGCCGTTCTTCGGCAGCGGCGACCTGCAAAATGACGAGAAAGGCGTAGAAGTCGTTGTCGAGCGGCTGAAAAAAGTGGCGCCCAAGGCGCAAAAAGCCGGCGTCACACTGGGCATCGAATCCTGGCTCAGCGCCGAGCAGCATGTGGATATTATCGACCGTGTCGGCTCGCCCGCCGTCAAGGTCTATTACGATACCGCTAACTCTCACAAGGCAGGCTACGATATTTACAAGGAGATACGCCAGCTCGGCAAACTCATCTGCGAGTTCCACGCCAAGGATTACGATGGCCTGTACGGCAAAGGCTCGATTGATTTTGTCAAAGTGCGGGCAGCTATCGACGACATCGGCTACCGCGGCTGGCTGGTTATGGAGGGTACGGAAATGCCGCTCGGCCTCGAGGAGAGCTGCCGCTATGACGCCGAGTATCTTCGGACTATCTTTCCGCGCAAAGTCTAAGGCGGGCCGTGCTCGCCGACTAACCGGTGTGCAAAGCACACCCTGCAAATGAAAGGAGAGAGTATGAAAAGGCGAATTCTTCTGGCCCTCTTGATCGCGACAATCCTGCTCAGCGCTCAGTTGAGTCTGGCCACGCCGCTGGACGACTACGTCGCGGCCCCGGACTCCAACTACCACTACAACGTGCTCAGAACCATCAAGGCCGCCGGCTGCACCACGTGCGTTATCGAGATGACCTCGCAGTCCTGGCGCAGCGACAGCGAGGTGGACCGCCCGCTCTGGCAGCATTGGCTGACCATCGTCAAGCCGGACAAAGTCACCAGTGACATCGCTTTGCTGTGGATAACCGGCGGCAGCAACGACCGCCCGGCGCCCACCCAGCCCGAACAGATGCTGCTGGCCATCGCCCAGCAAAGCAGCTCCGTCGTGGCGGAGCTGCGAATGGTGCCCAACCAGCCGCTCAATTTTCCCGACGGCGGCCGGCCTCGATATGAAGATGCGATCATCGCATACACCTTCGACAAGTACGTAAGGACCGGCGACGCGACCTGGCCCTTACTGCTGCCCATGGTCAAAAGTGCCGTCCGCGCCATGGACACCATCCAGGAGTACATGGGCTGCGTCCCGGAGGGCACGCACATAGAAAAATTTTTCGTGTCCGGCGGCTCCAAGCGCGGCTGGACGACCTGGCTGACCGCCGCCGTCGATAAGCGAGTCGTCGCCATCGCCCCGGTCGTCATCGACGTGCTCAACATGGACGAGCAGATGAAGCACCACTACGCGGCGTATGGCTTCTATTCCAAGGCCATCGAGGACTACCAGGACATGAATATCTTCGCCCGCCTCGACACGCCTGAGGGCCAGGCCCTGATAAAATTCATCGACCCGTACGAGTACCGCGACCGCTACACGATGCCCAAGTTCCTTATAAATTCGTCCGGCGACCAGTTCTTCCTTTGTGATTCCGCCCAGTTTTACTTTCACGACCTGCCGGGCGAAAAGTATCTGCGCTACGTGCCCAACACCGACCACGGCCTGGGCGGCTCCGACGCCGACAAGAGCCTTCTGGCCTTCTACGCCTCTATCCTGAGAGGTCTGCCCCGGCCCAAATTCACCTGGCGCATCGAGAAAAACAGGATCACCGTCACTACGATTTCCGGCGTGCCGAAAGAGGTCAATCTCTGGCAGGCCACCAACGAACAAGGCCGTGACTTCCGCCTCCAGACCATCGGCAAGGCCTGGCAAAGCTCGCCTCTTGAGCACGCAGGAAGCGACAGCTACGTGGCGAAGGTCTTGCAGCCCAAAAAGGGCTGGACGGCGTTCTTTGTCGAGCTGGTTTACGACAGCGGCCTGCCCGTACCCTACAAATTTACCACGCAGGTCCACGTCGTGCCGGACACGCTGCCCTTTGCCAAATAATGGCGCCGTCGTTGTTCGTTTAACGGTTGCGGTGCTGTTAGCCCCGGCCAGTGGCCGGGGTACCCCCGCCACGGGGGCGGGGGCTAATCTGGAAATTGGCTTTGCTTTGGCTTTGCTTTGGCTTTGCTCCTTCCGGGCCGCCAGCCACCCAAATTCTCATATCCCTCTTTATTACAAGGGCTTACGCTCATTTCCTCCTTTCTGGAAATTGGCTTTGTTTTGCAAAAAAGGGGGCCAATTTGTCGAACATTCTCTACAATTGTCGAATAGGTCATTAACCACGGATTTCGCGGATTGCACGGATTGGGCGATTGTGTTTATCTGATTTCTCATTTTGCCCATCTTCTCCATTCTCCGTAGTAGTAGGACTGCGACTACGAGGGACGAATCATCCAGTCATCTACCTGCGCAGCTCGTAGCGCTGCCCTCCGTCCTCCGTTCCCCGCTTTCGCGGGGACAAGCTTCTGTATTCTGTCTTTTGTTAGATATCTATTATACACGAAAAGGGCCTCGCCGTCAAGCAAAATTTCGTATTTACCTCGTGGGATGCCGACCGGCTCTATCTGACGGGGTGAACGCGGATTAGGTTTAGCCACAGAGGGCACCGAGCACACAGAGAAATGCGCTATCAACACTGTCAATCCGTGTCTAATATCAACAGAGGGTAGTGCGATATTTCGCAGCATTTGCTCTGGCGTGCTGAGAACAGATACGGTACAATCCGTGTCTAAAGGCAGATTCCTTTTGGAGATTAAACGGTAGATGATACGAAACCCTTTGACCAGCATCCCGGCTTGAGGAGGAAACTCTGTGTTTTTTTATCGTCTTATCAGAGGCACGCCTTTACTTTCCATAATTCTGGCCGTGCAGGGTGTTTCTCACGCGGCGCAGCCGACCTATGCTGAGCGGCTTGGATGGCCGGCCGGCGCGAAAGTCGTGCTCTTTCATGTAGATGATGTCGGCATGTCGCACGGTTCGAATATGGGAGCGATAAAGGCCATTGAGGCCGGCGTTGCCACGTCGCTGAGCATCATGATGCCGTGCTCGTGGGTGCCCCAGTTTGCGGCTTATCTGAAGGAGCATCCGGACGTTGACGCCGGTCTTCATCTGACGCTCACATCGGAATGGAACAATTATCGATGGGGTCCGGTTGCCGGTAAGTCCGTGGTACCAGGCCTTGTGGACAAGCACGGCTACTTATGGCGAAGCGTTGCCGATGTGGTTGCCCACGCCACGGCTGATGAAGTTGAAGCTGAGATCCGCGCTCAGATTGACAAGGCCCTATCTATGGGGATCGAGCCGACCCACTTAGATGCCCACATGGGAACATGTTTTCATCCCAAATTTATTGACCGCTACGTGAAAGTCGGAATCGAGAAGAAAATACCTATCCTCATGTTTGCAGGCCACATGCAGCATATCGGCGGTGAGGCCGAGCCTTTCAAAGCGCTTATAAATCGCATCGCAGAGGATTTGTGGAATGCCGGTCTTGCGGTCATCGATGACCTTGTAACCCAGCCAACGAGGGCGAAAAGTTACGAACAAAGCAAGGCCGAGTTAATAAAGCTGCTGCGTGATATGAAACCTGGCATTACTGAGATTATTGTCCATTGCACCGTTCAGACGGATGAATTCTCGTATATCTCCGGCTCGGGTCCGGCCCGCGAAGCTGAATTGCGTTTAGTTACCGACCCCGACATAAGGGCATTTATCCAAAGTGAAGGAATCTCCTTAACTACCTGGCGCGACCTGAAAAAGCGACGGTCTGTGCAGAATGGTAAACCGTAGTACGCAAGTGGGCCTGACAATCACGTCCTGGTAGAAACGCATGAACTGTCATGCGTTTTTTGCGAACGTCGTCATGTTCACATAGAAATCCCATCTTGTTGCGGCGGCCATTGCCGCGGGCAGCGTCACGACGACAAGCAGCAGACCCGGCTAAGAAACCACCCCAAAATGCTACTTATAGTCTCGTAGACGCCAATTCGCGCGCGATCAATAATCCCCTCACCGTAAATTCCGGATTGCTACCCAAAGGTAGTCAATATCTGGCTACCATACCCTCATTGTTCACCGGAGAAAAAGTATGGGCGACATTAACAAAGAAGTCGGATTCAACATACGGAGAATTCGCGTGCAGCAGGGCCTTTCTCAGGAGGAGCTTGCCGCCTTGGCTGCCCTGCATAGGGCATACGTTGGCCAAATCGAACGTGGCGAAAAAAACATCGGCCTGAAGAACCTCGAAAAAATCGCTATGGCCCTCAGAATTAATATGCGTGTGTTATTGGATATTGATAAATAGTTTTGGCAGTGGTAGATT
>CAZPJZ010000140.1:0-6056 GCA_964586995.1 uncultured Pirellulales bacterium
ACCTGCACGGGATTCTGCTCGGCGAATTGCTGTTCTCGGACACCCGAGCCGCCCCGGCAGTCATTAGTTATATGAAGCAAGCCATAAGAGAAAACCGGTACAGAATCAGCGATGAGCAGCTCAGCAGCGTCTACAGGCGCTCGATGCCGGGCGATGTATACTGGCTGCTGCTTAAAAAGGAGGCGGAGCTGGCCGGTATTAGGATATCCAACGACGATGTGGGCAAGTGGCTCGGCAGAATTATCCCTCAACTGTTCAATGGCACGACCTACTCCCAGCTTGTCGGCTCGTTGGTAAATCGGCACGGGATTCCGGAAGAACGGATACTGACAACGGTCGGTAAGCTGCTGGCCGTGCTGCAATACGCTCAAATTATATGCTCCGCCGAGGACGTCACGTTCTCGCAGTTGACGCATCTGGTCAGCTCCGAGAGCGAAACGATCGACGTGGCATTCGTGCCCGTTGCTGCCGCCGCATTTGCCCAAATGCAGGAGCAGCCCGGCGAGCAGCAGTTGGCTGACCATTTCAACAAGTACAAGAATTTCTTTGCCGGCGACGTGACAGAAGAAAACCCTTATGGCTTCGGATATAGGCTCCCCGACCGAGTCCAGTTGGAATACATCACCGTCAAGCTGGATGACATCTCCCCGATTGTGGCGCCGCCGACTGCTCAGGAGGCGGAAGAATATTACCAGGGGCATCTGGACCTATTTACCGAGGCTGTCCCGTCAGACCCAAACGACCCGAATTCGCTGCGAATCGATCGGACCAAAAGCTACGCGGAGGTGGCCGGCACCATTTTGAAGCGGCTTACGCAAGATAGAGTCCGCTTAAAGGCCGAGAGTATTCTTAACGAGGCCAGGACGCTCACTGAGGCGGGTCTTCAGGACTTAGACCGTGACATTGAAGAGCTCAGTGTGGAAGAGCTGAAGCAGAAAGTGGGCGACTACCAAACCGCCGCTGAGCAATTGAGCAAGAAGTATAAAGTTCCGATCTACTCCGGCCAGACCGGTATGCTCAGCTCGGTGGACATGCAGATGGATTCGTACATTGGCAGACTGTTTATCAAGGGCTACAGATATCCGGTGCTATTGAGCCAGGTCGTTTTCTCAGTGGGCAATCTGCAGGCCGGCACGCCTGAGCTGCTTGAACTTCAGACCCCCAGAATGTACGAGAACATCGGGCCGGTCAGAGATCTGACGGCGCAGATAATGGCTGTCGTGCGCGTGGTCAAAGCTGAAAGCGCCTCGGAACCGGACAGTGTAGACCAGACGCTCAGCAAGAGGACGCTTGAATTCGAGCCGCAGAAAGAGGCGGCAGCCCAGCAAGGTCAGCAGCAAGATACGAAGGTCTACTCGGTAAAGGAAAGAGTAATAGAAGACCTCAAGAAGCTTGCCGCTATGGATGTCGCCGGGCGCAAGACGCAGGACTTTATCGACTCGGTAGCCGGGGACGGCTGGGATGCTGCACTGGCGAAACTCAACGCGCTTTACAACCGTGAGCTGCGCGGGCAGGACAACCGGCAGGCTGAACCGAACCAAAGCGACCCCAACGTATTCGAGCTGGACAGTCTGACCAATCTGCGGAGAATTCCCAGGCAAACGCTCCAGGCATTAGCCGTGCAGAGCGCGGGCAACCCGGAGGAGCGGCTATTCGTACCGGAAGCGCAACAGTTGTTGACTGTCCGCGAAGCCGAAGTGGAGAGCCAGTTCAGAGAACGGCTCTATTACCTTGTCCCGGCTGACAGCAACACCGTCGAGAATCTGCCCGTGTCGCTCGAGTTCAAGCCGCACCTGACCTTCTACGTCATCAAGAATATCTCGGTTAAGCGTCTCGGACAGCAGGAGTACGACATGATTAAGGCGCAGCGGGCCTACCAGGAGGACCATATTCAGTCTCAGAGCTTGGCGGCCGTACATTTCGACCCTGAGAGCATCGTCAAACGGATGAACTTCAGGCCGGCTGAAGAGGCCAAAGACTCGTCCGATGCCGACGCCCCGCCGCAATCGGAGGAAGCGTCCTGATGACCGCCCGTTCGAGAGAGAACCACGTCGTGTTTCTATTCGTGGTGGCATTGGTGAGCTGGCTTTTGCCCGGGGCAGGATACTATCTGCTGCGTGAAAAGAACCGGGCCATAATCATATTCGTAACCATCATGTTGACCTTATGCGTGGGCTTGTACATTGGCTCGATTGGCGTGATCGACCTGGTGGGGCCGGCGGCGATGTACGTCAAGGCGGCGCAGGTTATGAATCCGCCTCTGGTGCTGATACTGGGGCGCTATACCGCCGGAGGGGCCTACCGCGTCTACGGCTGGCCTAACGAGATTGGGCAGATATACACCATGACTTCGGGCTTGCTCAATCTGTTGTGCATTATCAATGCGGTGTACCTGGCCCATCAGAGACGCCTGGATCAAGCAGCGAAAAATCGAAGTTCGACATGTAGTATTTGAGCAAAGCCCGAACGGGGTTTGCTCAAATGATACGCCAACGCGTCCGGGCGCGCTTTCTGATGGTTAGAAAAGCAAAAAAGCTGCGCATGTTTGCTTTTCAAAATATGCCCAACTTTGATTTTTGACAAGTTCCGGACTTGTGTTGGGGACTAATATGTCATTTATGGCTTCATGCATACTGGCGAGCTTTACCGCGCCGGAAAATATCGGCACAACTCCACAGTCTTTGCTGTATCTTCTGCCCTTGGCAGCGGCAATAGCGGTCATCTATAAGGCGACCAAGCTACCGACAATTACCGCCACAAAATTCATAAAAGAGGCGGCAATCCTATTGGGCTCAATTGTCGTTTTCGTCATTATAGCAGCGCTGGCGCTGCACGTATTGGCATTCTTGATTACGGAGTAAAGTTCTTACCGCTGAGGGCGCAGAGGACGCTGAGATTTTTAATCCGCCGTCGGTCTGGCGGATTAATTTTGGTTTTTTCTCTGCGGTCTCAGCGTTCTCTGCGGTTAAACAGGGGCGGGGCTAATCGCCTCCGCTTTCGCGGGGACGGTCGTCAATCACCCCCAACTCCACGAGGGCGTTTAAAGCCGCTTTCTGCTCGGCTTCCTTCTTATTCGTTCCCCAGGCGCTGGTGAAATGGCGGTTGGCGATGACGACCTCCGACTCAAAGCACTTGTTATGGTCGGGTCCTTTCTCATCGAGCAGCACATACACGGGCACGGCGTTGAATTTATCCTGGGCGTGCTGCTGCAACATGGATTTGTAGTTTCCCTGAACTTGCTCCGTGTCGGCCTGGTCTATCAGCGAACCGAAAATTTCCAGGATGAAGCGGCGAGCCGCATCGAAGCCCCCGTCAATATAAATAGCTGCTATGACTGCCTCCAGCAGGCTGGCTGCAAGCGAGCCCGACAAGGCCCGGCTGAAAGCCATCCCTTTGCCGACTTTTAGGAATTTTTGCAGGCCGATCTGCTTGGCCAGCCGGGCGCACGTGTCGCGCGAGACCAGCATACTCTTCATCTTCGTCAGCTCGCCTTCCAGGTAGTTTGGGAACCGCTCAAAGAGGGTCTGACAGATAACCACCGACAGGATAGAGTCCCCGAAAAACTCCAGCCTCTCATTGCTTAGAAGACGGCTGTCGGCAGCGGAGGAGTGAGTCAAGGCCTTTTCTAACAGAGCGCGGTTGGAAAACTTGTAACCTATTATCTGCTCGACTTGCCGCAGAGCTTCGTTGTCCATTTAAATCTATCCTGCCCCCGCTCCTGTCTTCCGACAGGAAGACGCGGGGGTGTCCTCATGGTTGCTAACCCACCATTTGCAGGCCGGCCAAGGCAACAAACTTATCATCTGCGACTTCGAAGATTCCGTCAAGACCCGTCACCGTAAAGATACCTCTGGTCGCCGGCGCCACGCTGCACAGGATGAGCCGATGTCCACAGTCTCCCAGAAGCTTGCGCAGCTTCAGCAGTTTCGAGAGGCTCGAAGAAGTTATGATATCGACGCTGGAGAAATCAGCCACGACATCGCAGTCGCCTCGGTCACGGACAATCTCGGTTATGGTCTTGAGCTCATCGCCCATTTCCGGTTCCTGGGGCAAGTCAACCAACATGATATCCTCTGACCAATTCTGAATGGCCATCACTAATCTCCTTCTTGGATACTCGATGTATTTCGTCGTGCGTCGTACGTGATGCCCCTGCCTGCGCAGGGGCAAGCCTGTCCCCGCCAAGGCGAGGGTCCGTAGAACGCAATACGCAGTACGACATCATTTATCGGCATAAGCTCAGGCAGGATTCAGTAAAAAATACCCCGGCCCTCGCCCTGCTGGCTGGAATCAACCTTTCGACCTCGCTCAAGGCAGGCCCTATAAAAATGGGCGTTTCTGTCAGAGGAACATGGATCCTGGGGCAAAAAATTGAAGTTGGACATATATTATTTGAACAAACCCCGGCCGGGGTTTGCTCAAATAAGCCGGAGCAATTTGCGATCATAGTGCCTGAGGGTTCGAAAAGCAAAAAGGCTGGCGTTTTTTTGCCCCCGACCCAGTCGGGGGTATGCCCAACTTCGATTTTTTGCCGGCAGGACGCTCAATGAAATTTGAAGCAATTAGCCCCCGCCTATGGGCTGGGGCTGCCCCCCAGCGCCGGGCGAGGCTGCATTCCAGTTCAGCGCATTACCTGCGCTGCACCCAGATAAAGTCAATCCCGACCTGCGGATTCGTAACGTCGTCTGGAGTATCCTTCAATTCGAGCGTAAGGGTATGGCTGCCCGTTTCCAGCTCAAAAGGCATCAACGCAATACTCCGTAGCAGTGTCCTGTATGGGCAATACAAATCGATGTCCTCAGCCCTATTCTCTAATAGCAATGGTTGCCCATCCAGGCGAAAGGCGACCTTGCCCGACTGCGCAGTCATAGCGAAAGCAACATGGATTTGCTTCTTGCCGGCAGAACTTATCGGAATCTGAAAACTCTTCTGGGCGCGGTCCTTTGTGGGAGTCCAGACGAGCAGCTTTCCGCCGGCCCAAAGGCGGCCATCTATCAAGTCTGTGTCCTCGCGGTCAGTCACGATGTCCTCGGCTGCGAAAAATACGGCGTTTGCTGCTCCCATCCTCGCAGCCGGCTGCCAATTCTCCGGCAGCACGGCAAGTACAGCGTCATCCGGCATGATGGCCTGGTGATCGTCGGTCAGGCCGGGCCTGGCGTAGTGATAGCCGATACGGGCATACGACATGCCAGGCGTCCGTTCGTGACTGAAAAGCTCCATGTAAAAGCGGACGCTATCCTTGAAAGGAATCGGGTCGAGTATATGCCAGCGGTAGTTTGTGACAAAGCCTCTATTGCCCGGGCCATCGTTGCGAGGCTGACCACAGTATGGATACGCAAAGATGTCCGGCGAAGACCACGAGTAGTTGAAGTAGTCCTCAGACCCCGTGCCAAATATCGACGGCACACGATCGTCATCCACAAACACTTTTTCATCCCCTTCGCCCCACCAGTTGCCGTAGGGCGTAGGCACAGGCGATGGATTCATCAGGTAGACAGTCGTTCCCACATAGACGCCCTCGCCCTGTGCCAGTAGAAACGGCAAATCCTGCACATCCCGATTCGATGCAATCAAATTATGGTCTGCACGCCAGCGTGCGCGAAAGTGCATCGAGCTCTCATTCCAGGTGTACGGCATAGAAAGCACTGAGCCTTTTGCGCTGACCGGCTGCTGTCCGCAGTTTTGCAGTTCGATCCGGCAGGAGCGTTCAAAGGGCATTACAAACCGGCAAATCATCGTACCGTCCGGACGAACCGTAAACGGAAGCGACTGGTATGGATTGACGCCTGGGGCCGCCCCGAAGAAATCGCCAACAGGCGACTGCACCTGGCCCCAGGGATAATTATCAAAGATGATATGCAGCACTGTTTGCCGCAGGGCCTTATCCAGGTCTTTTGCACTCAGTTGCAGACTCAATCGCCCAATGGCCAGTGGACCATCCAAGCGTACCACGGTTTTCTTATCAGATGGTCCCAGACGCCAGTCAAAAAGCTCCAGGTCACGTTGCGATCGCGGCACAAGATTCTTATCCGGATCCGAGAGTATCAGGGTAACTC
>CAZPJZ010000141.1:0-5998 GCA_964586995.1 uncultured Pirellulales bacterium
CCAGACGTGCGGCGGATTAATGCGTGACAGTGCGGCGGCAGTGCTTGCGGCTATGGGCATTGTCGATGTTGTAGGTGGCTCTGAGAAGGCAAAGGTCAACCTGCCACAAATAAAACTGGGTGAGCTCAAGGTCTCACGATTAATTTTAGGCAGCAATCCATTCTTTGGTTTTAACCATGGCAATCCACAAGCCTCCGCTGATGAAATGCGTAAATACTACACGCAAGAGCAGATTATGGCTGTGATGGACCAGGCCGCAGAATACGGCATTAGCGCTGTTTGGACACCCTGTTATGAGCACTGGATTCGTTTATGGAACAAATATCAGCAAAAGGGTGGCAAGCTGAAAATCTGGCTCGGCCAGCCGGACAACTTCGATGAAATGAAAGAACACATCACCGCTTGTGCGAAGAACGGAGGCAAAGCCATTTGCATCCAGGGCGAGTGCGTTGACCGAGCATTTGCCGAGCGAAAGTACGATTTGGTGCGCCAGTGGTTGGAGCTTATTAAGAGCTTTGGCCTGCCGGCTGGCATCGCCGCGCATAAGCCGACCACACATCTGGTAGCGGAAGAAAAAAGCTTGCCCGCTGATTTTTACCATCAATGTATTTATCAGCCTGAAAACTACAGCAAAGAATGTCGCGATAGCGCACTGGACACTATTAAAAAACTCGACAAGCCCGTTGTTGCGTATAAGGTTTTGGCGGCTGGCCGGTTATCGCCACAAGTTGCTTTCCCTTACGTCTTCAAACACCTCAAGCCAAAGGATGGTATCTGCGTCGGTGTATTTACCAAGAATAATCCGAATGAGATCTTCGAGAACTCCACATTAACAAGAAAACTTTCGTCCAGAATCACAATAGAAAAGAACAAAAAAATATAACCATGAGAGTTCAATGCCATGAACGAAAATCTTACAAGACGCCAGTTCATTCGAGATAGTGCCGTTGCTGCCGCAGGGATTGCTACAGGGTTGACTGCTGCCAATACAGTCCATGCCAGCCAGAAAGAAAAAGTAAATACCAGCAGAATCCTCAACTACAATCCTGACATGGAGTATCGCCGATGCGGCAGGACGGGCCTTATGATCTCCGCCATCGCTCTGGGCGGACACTGGAAACGCCTGGTCAAGATAATAGGCGGTAAAGAAGCCGAAGGATGGATGACCGAGGACATCAGCGGACGCGATTTTCAGAAGAACCGCTACGATGTCGTCACACGCTGCATCGAGCGCGGCATAAATTACGTCGATGCCTGCTGCCGCGAGGAAATTCTCGCCTACGCGCGGGCGCTGAAAGGCAGGCGCGACAAGATGTACTTCGGCTATTCCTGGCATATCTGGGAGAGCCGGTTCCCAGAGTGGCGATCGCGCAAAAAATTACAGCAGGGCCTGGATATGGGCATGAAAGAGGCCGGCCTGGATTACGTTGACCTGTGGCGGATCAGCCTGCTGGTCGACAGTCGCCAGCACAGCGAGGTCGAGATCGAGGAAGCGGTGGCGGCACTGGATTGGGCGAAAAAGACCGGCCGATCCCGATTCGTCGGTGTCTCGTCCCACGACCGCGAGCACCTCAAGCACCTGATTGGAACATACCCCGACCAGATGGAGGTCATCTTAACGCCTTATACCGCCGGCACCAAAGTAGTCACCGACGAGGCGGGCTTGTGGGCGACGATCAAGAAGTACGATGTCGGCTGGTTCGGCATAAAACCGTTTGCCAGCAACTCCCTATTCAGCGGCGACAGTTCGCCGGACAGCCCGCACTTTGAGAGCGACAATCGCCGGGCCCGTTTGGCCATTCGATACATCCTGTGCAACCCGGCGATTACCGCGCCGATTCCGGGCTTAATCAGCGTTCAACAAGTAGACAACGTGGCGCTGGCCGTCAAGGAACGCCGCGAGCTGGACCTGCAGGAAAAGGCCGAGCTGGAACAGGCGATGACCGAGGCCTGGGCCAAGCTGCCCGACGACTATCAGTGGCTGAAAAACTGGCAATACGTTTAGTCCGCAAGCAATAGAATGAGCTACCGCCTCTTGTCATTACTGGCTGTTCTATCGGTGATAGCAGGCGCCGCATTACTGAGTTGCTCTCGCGTGAGCGCGCCCGGACTTGGTGACAGCCAAGCCGTTTCTGCCCCCCATGGTGAAGCTAAGGAATCGGGCAGTCCGCCGCCGCTGGTGGTGAACGAGGATGCGCCGCTGCTTCTTGATGAGCCCGGCGAAAGCACAGCGCAGGCCGTTACCGCAGCACCTGAAGCGATGGCTGACAACACCGCGTGCTTCGTCTGTCACGTGAACTATCAAGATGAGTCATTAGCCACCCGACACGCCGCCGCCAATGTCGGCTGTGTAATTTGTCACGGTGACTCTTACGCGCACCGCAACGACGAGAACAACACGACACCTCCCGATATGATGTATCCCCCCGACCGCATCGACGCAGCCTGCCGACAATGTCACGCCAGTCACGATGTTCCTGTCGCCAAGGTCATCGCCCTTTGGCTGAAGCGCTGCCCGGATAAAACAGAGCCTGACACCATCAGTTGCACCGACTGCCACGGCGACCACCGCTTGAAGGTTCGTACCGTACGGTGGGACAAGAAAACTGGCAAGCTGCTGAGATGATTTTCGATCCTTCGTTAGCCCTTCAACTCCGTTCAGTGCAGGCTCTGAACACAGCCAAATAGCCTCGGGACACGTTTACGATCTTCAATTGGCAATCGTAAATCTCTTGCTCACTCAGCCACCGACCAGTTACCGGTCGCGTCCATCGTTCCCGTGCCCGGCGGGCCATCGCTCACAGACGAGGTCACCGTAATAACGCAACCGGGCGGATCGGCCGAGACGTTGCTGACGTTGTAGTCGCTCTGGCGGAAGTATCGACCGTTAAGGTCACTGGCCTCGAATCCCAACGATACGGAAATCGACTGGGTCCCGAGTGACCCTTCAATGTTCATGTAGTCGTAATTCGGGCCCTTCTCAGCGATGTAGGTACGCACCGCCGTCCTGATGGTTCCGGCGCCGGTCTCGGCCTCGGACCATTTCGAAGAGTTGATCTTACCTCGTATGAGCGGCATCGCTACCGCTGACAGAATCGTCACGATGAAGATGACAACTATTAGTTCAACCAGTGTAAAGGCTTTCCGTCTTCTCATTTGACCGGCATATCCGCAACTGCACGTTTACCGTTTCACAAAACAGATTATCGGCATAAGAAAAGGCCGACATAAGCAAGAAAACAGTGCTTATGACCGGCCGCACGAGCGACTCCCGCTGCGGGGCTGGTCAGCCGGAAAGTAGGCAAAGAGACATTATCGCCCGATGGTCTTGCCCCTGCGGATGTCTGAAGCTCCGCTGCAAACTGCTCCGCCGGTGCCGAACTCACACGCAGACAAATTCTTTACTATTTCAAAAAAAATTCAAAAAAAAGCATCAACATTTGCCTGCTCACAGACGCCTTGACATGCGACTGGGTATCCGCCGGGGCTGAGACCCTGCGCAAAACTGCTGCCAGGTTGGTGGCAAACTCGGTAATATGCAAAAGAGAGGCAGACTATGGAACGAGAGATTCGAGGCGACAGGCGAAAGGTTGACAGGCGACAGGACCAGCGAAGACATCATCACAGGAGGCAGTTTCCGCGTATCATTTATCCACCGGCTGCCGCCCCAAGGGTCCTAAACGGCGGCTTCCGGGTCGTCAACATGTCTTCGGGAGGAATCATGTTCACCTGCCGCGGCGATCTCGATGAGAATTCCGTCTCAGTAGGTCCGGGCAGTCCCATAGCCCTGAAAATTCAATTCCATGACCAGGAAGTAGTGGATATCGAAGTCAGAATCTTCAGATGCCGATACGACCCCGATTCGCGTGAGACGATCTATGCCGGTATCATCGAAAAGGGTCTTTCATCAGAAAGGATAAAGAAGGAGCAGGCTTACGTGTTGAACTCGCTCGGCGAATTATACCAGGCTCCGTCAATCGTGAATCGCGAATTGTGAACCGTCCCACCGACCAAATGCATCGGCTACAGACATGGGGGGGACAGACTGCCGCATTGTGTTCTCTAAACCCCGGCGAGTGTCATCCTCCGGAGGGCTTCTATTTCAGCCACTTGCCAAGGTCCGGGTGGAGCAGCGCATGGATCTCAGGCTTGTCCAGATTCTCCTGCGTCACCAGCGTAGCTCCCGTGTCGATCCGCTTGGGTACTTGTTCGCCTCGCATGTGCCGTACAAGGGTTTTGACACCCAGATACCCTATCTTCATCGGGTCCTGCACGACAAAGCCGCTGAGCTCGCCCGTTCGCAGGGCCGCAATCATCTTCGTGGAGCTGTCAAAGCCTACGAATTTGATCTTGCCGGCGTAGCCCGTGTTCTGCAAGGCACGCAAGATGCCCAGCGTGGTCGGCTCCGTGGCACAGAAGATCCCGTCAATAGCCAGCTTTCCATCTGCCCGGCGAAACCGCGCGAGCAGATTCTCCGCCGCCCGCAGCGCGCTTTCCGTGGTCACACCGGCGTACTGGTTGGAGCTGACGATCTCGATAGTCTCAAAGGCGGCAATTGCATCCAGAAAACCGTCCTCACGCCGGGTAGTACTGTCAGAGCCTTCTGCGTAGCGTAATACGACCACCTTGCCTTTTCCGTTAAGGGCTTTAGCCATATACTGGCCGGCCAGTTGTCCCGCTCGGAAGTTGTCCGTCGCGACATAGCTGACGTAGTTGCTGCCCTGCAGGCCAGAATCAAAGATAACCACCGGGATGCCGGTTCGCATCGCTCTATCGACCGGCCCGCGCAGGGCCGCGTCATCGAGGGGGGCCAACACTATTCCCGCCACGCCTCGGGTAATGATGTTTTCCACGACGGAGATTTGTGCTTCGCGGTCGTCTTCCTTGAGAGGCCCTTTCCAGAGGATCTGAACATGCAGCTCTTGAGCAGCCATTTCGGCTCCGGCGTGAACCGTCTTCCAGAACTCGTGAATCGTGCCCTTGGGAATAACGGCGATGGTCATACGCTCGTCCTGAGGTGCGGCACGCTTCTTACCGCACCCTGCTATGCAGAAACCGAGCGTGCAAGAAAGCAGGAGAATCATCATCGCCCGTATCATGCTGGTCCTTTCCAAAAAGGCGGTAAAGACAAGGAGTAACCCACCAACCTATGCTACGGTACACCGAAGGGCTTGGCCGAGCAATCAACAGTCCAAGAAAATATGGATTCTGGCCCTGCCGCGTCCTTGCCGCAGGAACGTGGGGGCATTGTATCTAAAGCGAACCGGCAAATCGGTCGATTTTTCAATTATTACGGCAAGAATAATTAGGAGAGTAGAAAATGGGCAAAAATGCAGAGCGAAGAACAGAGGAGAGGCTGTCTTATCAGTGGCCCGTCTGGTTCAGTGAGGACTTCAGCAAAGCGGTCTGGCAGGGCTTGATGGTGGACGTATCCAGCGGCGGGGTCGCATTCACCTGCACGGCCGACCAGCACTGTCCCCAGCCTGGCCAACGGTTGATCACACGCTTCAGCATCCCACGTTCAGACGCGGACGAGGGTTCCGCTTTGACCAGCTTCACGCGCACCGGTTGTGTCTGTCGCGTCGATAAAGTAAATCCCTTCGTGCGCCGCATCGCCGTTGCGTTCGACGAGGCATTGTCTCTGAAGCCCGCCGAACAGGCCAGCATAGATCGGATGCGCAGCAAGAGCTTAGCGCCTTGACAAGCGATGCAAGGGGGGTTTGAAGACTGTGTGATTTAACACGGGATTCGTTCGGCCACCCCTTAGGGGGATGCTTCGATACCCAGAGACGGACAAAATCGTACGCGGAAAATATGCCCGGGTGGCTCGTCACAGAAACCCTCGACCTGAATCGGCGTCCCACCTTCGGGTGTAAACGTTGCTCTGACTTCTATGCCCGTGAATGGATTTTGAGCTGGCGGCGAGTCGAATTCCAGAGCAACTTCGTAGACATCGAAGCATGGCACTATTGAAGGGCCTGGCTTGATCGTAACGCCA
>CAZPJZ010000142.1:0-5952 GCA_964586995.1 uncultured Pirellulales bacterium
TATCAGCCGGAGCGCAGCGGTGCAAAGCTCCTCTCTGGTCCGCGCATCCAGCACAGGGCACGGTGATTCCTCAATTATCTTTTGATACCTTCGTTGGATGGAGCAATCTCTCTCGTAGAAATGCAGGGCGTTTCCTGCATTGTCGGCAATGACTTGTACTTCGACGTGCCGGGGCTCGACGATATATTTTTCCAGATAGATGCTGCCGTCACCGAAGGCGGCTTCGGCCTCGGCGCGGGCCGCACTAAACGCCGAGCGCAGGCTGATGTCGTTATGGACCACTCTCATGCCGCGCCCGCCGCCGCCCGCCGCCGCTTTTATTATGACCGGATAGCCGATTTTGTTTGCCAGTTTCAGCGCTTCAGACTCGTTTTCGATGGCGCCGTCCGAGCCGGGCACTACCGGCACGTCAGCCTCGCGGGCCACTCTGCGGGCCTGAACTTTGTCCCCCAGCAGCCGCATCGCCTCAACGCCGGGGCCGATGAAGTTTATCCCGCAGTCTTGGCAAATCTGGGCGAAGTTGATGTTCTCGGCTAAAAAACCATAACCCGGATGGATGGCCTCCGCATCGGCGATCTCGGCTGTACTTATAATGTGTGGAATATTGAGGTAACTTTGAGCGCAGTCAGCCGGACCTATACAGACGGCGTCGTCGGCAAACTGAAGGTAGGGTGCGTCCCTGTCTGCCTCAGAGTAGGCGACGACGGCTTCGACACCGAGCTCGTGACAAGCACGAATAATGCGCAGCGCTATCTCACCACGGTTAGCTATCAGAATTCTGGAAAACATATTGTCGCACACCGCTGCCCGCGCCCGACGACGAGCCTGGAATCAGTCGGGTCTGACCCTAAAAAGCACCTGACCATATTCAACCGCCTGGCCGTTGGTCACTAATATCTCGACAATCGTGCCGGTGGTCTCGGCCTTTATTTCATTCATTACTTTCATCGCTTCGATTATGCAAACCACCGCCTGCGGCTCAACGTGTGAGCCGACCTCCACGTAAGGTTCAGAATCCGGGCTTGGCGTCGCGTAAAAAGTCCCCACAATGGGGGACTTGATGTCCACCAGGTCCTGTTTTTCTTTCGGCGCGACAGGCGGCATTTCAGTCACATGTACTTCGGGCGCGGCACGGGCGGCAGATGGGACCCTGTATTCAGACTGAACCCGTCCCGCGTCCGGGACGGCCGGCTGTGGTTCCGGACAGCGCTTCAGAAAGATTTTGTCGTCACCGTGCTTTATTTCAAGCTCGACCAGCCCATTTTGCTCCATCAGCTCAATGAGCTTTTTTATCCTATCCAGGTCCTTGTCTTTCGTCTCCGCCATTTGCGCATCCTTCTTGCCGGTCCGCAGGCATTACCTTGCCGCCTGAACCCTGCGGCTTAGTACCTGCAGCAGCCGCGAAAACTACAATCCCCGCTGTCCGCCAGGCACCATAAGTATAACCCCAAGAGATATTTGTGCAAACAATTTTCCTCAAGAGCGCAGCGACAATAGGGCGGAATCACTGCCGCACTGAGGATAAAGCAGGTCTTGCAAGGGCAAGCTACAAGCGTGCCGCCCCTATTGTGCTGTCATTGGTGAGTTGACCGCTAAGTGGGAATTGCCGGTTTAGCTCTGGTGCGGCTCCGTCATGCAGGGATGCGCAAACTGGGCCTTGTTTCCACGCCAGACCGCATTGAGTAGTAATTGGGCGTGTGTCCTTGGCCGTCGGCGCTACCGACATCTGGCTTTTTGAGTCTCAAAGCAATGCTTATCTACGCGTCCCCTGCGGCGCTGGGCCGCGAGAGCTTTCTCTTTCAGCCGTTAGAGGCCCAAACCCTCCATGGCGTTATGTTGTTGCCCTATCGGCCGTACTGCTCGTACACGTGTGTGGCTTCGGTCTGCTCAACGGGACGAATGAGATTGTCAGAATTCAAGGTGACCTTGAATCGCACTTCTCCGGCCTTTATACCCGTGACGGCGACCCGCCAGGTGGCATGAGCCTTCGGCGCCAGACTCTGCAAAGGCACAAAGGTTACTGTGTTGCCCACCCTCGAGCCTGAACTGGCCCCGGCGGCAGAAACGTATTGAAGCTTGTCTTCCAAGTCACAGGTAATACGGATGTTGGTGTCAGGGGCGGTGCCCTCATTTGTCGCGGTAATTACGTAAGTGGTGCCGCCTCCTACCTCAACCGGATCTTCAACATCGACAACCTCCAGCCGTACCGCCGGTATTCCAGTCATCGTGGTTTCCACTGTAGCAGTTACACCCTCGGCACAGTAAGCGCTGGCAGTTGCCGTGTTCATCAGCGAACCAGTATCTATGGGCGTATAGGACAAGCGCATCTTCTTGGAGGCGTCGGGCGCAAGAGTCCCCAACTCCCAAACCACCTTCGAACCGGAAAGCCTGGCACCCGATGTTGCCTCAACCGAAGTTGCTCCGAGAGGGACCGTGTGCTCTAAGACTGTTTCCTTGGCTATTCCGTCGCCCTTGTTTGTGACGGTTATTTCATAGCTTACCGAGCGGCCAAGGTACTGCCGCGTAGGACCAACACTGGCAATGGTTAGCTTTGGCTGCCGCACGGTCGTTACAACGGCGGCTGATTCCGACCTCAGACCGGAGGCTGAACCAGCCAGTGCCTTGTTAACGTATACACCGGTCTTCGTGGCGCGGACTTTCGCCGCGAACTGCCTCGATTGACCAGTCGCCAAAGTGCCTGCATCGAATACCAGTTCGGTCCTGTTGTCGGCCGTCTCCAAGCCCGCAGGCAGAACGTACACGATCTTGACGTTCCGCGCAACCCCTGTTCCGGTGTTGCTTACGGTGAATTCCACGGGAATCGGATCGCACAGAAGAACCTCCGCAGGGGCGCTTATGGCCATCTCCAGATTGGGCTGGACCACCTGAACATCGGCATAGGATCGGCTTACCTGCGTTACGGTGGTGCAATGTCTAAGAGGGTCCTTATCGGTAGCGGAGCCGCTCACCTCAATCTGCCTGCTGGCTTTGGGTGGGAGCGAATCGATCATCCACACCAGCTTGTTCTCGTCTCTCCTCGGTGTCGGATAAGCGCTGGCGAATCTGAAATTGTTTGGAAGGTCCTCGGTTACCATGACATCGTTCAGCACCAAGTGCGTCAGATTAGTAACCTTGATGGAGTAACCGAAGGGCTTGTCGAGCTGGACCTCTCTCGGCATGATTCTGTCGACTTGAACGGTCGCATAGTCTGAAGATGGATAGACCATCGAGACCACGTGCGCGCCGGATTCGCCCATGGCTACCAGCTCTGGGCCAACCGGCGCCAATTCCACCGGCGCCACCGCTATACGCCCAAGGTCCCTGTGCCAGAGAAAAGTCTGAGGAGGCTTGGCTGCTATCGCTTCACCTCGCTTGGGTTTCTGCCAGGACTGCCCATTCTGGCAGCCAACCAGGGCAAACACTGACACAACAAACGTAATATTCATTAGTCTTTTCATCGCACATCTCCTTTCGTATGTCGGAACCGCTGCTGAGGAGATTCAGAATTCCATTACCTGCTAAGACCTCGTGTATCACCAGAGCATTCACAGCCGCGACCTACGTTATTCCGGCCTGCTGCCCAATGCCACAACCACTCCAAAACAAAACCTTTATTTCCCCGCTCAGAATGGATCAGAAATCAACCGTTTTCTCAGCCGAATTCTGAACTGCCCCAGGTAATAATCATGTGGAGCGGACGCTTGCTGCGTCCGAACCATCGAAACAAAAGTAGCCGTCGGCAATTCTGAGCCCTCAATATTATATATTTATACCATATTTCCCATATTCACGTCAACACTAATATTTTGAGGAAATGGGAATTTTTACAGGAAACGGCAGAGGATAGTCCCTTTTCTACTTGAAAGCCGCCGGAAACCGTCCAGCGCATCTGCCGCCTTTCGCAACGCTGGCGTGCCTGGAATTGCTGCCGCGCCGCCCACAAAGAGGCGATGCCACAGTGATTGCCCGATAAAATCTGGTCTGGCCGGCGTTTTACGTTTCTCTGCCGACTCGTCGGTCGAATCACCTGAACGTAAGTGCAAGCCGGGTTCGGCATCAGGGGCTAATACCCCCGCTGGGGGCACGCTTCGTCGATAGGCCAAGCATCCGGGCTGAGCGCTGGAGATTTTTCGCCCTGCTGGGCACATATTTCGCATCAGTTCAGCGTGGAGCTGGTCTTAATTAGAGCACCTCCAGGCCTAACATCGTGATATCATCAACTTCGGCTGGAGAGACCTTCTGCGTTTGCGCGCGTGTATTGAATTGGTCCATCATCTCAACGATGGGCAAGTCTTTAATCCTGCAGAATTCTTCGGTGAAATGAAAGCCCGCGAGGTTATCGAAGCCGCCGACAAAGGATTCCGCTCCATCAGAGTACAAGAGCAGCTTATCGCCGCGATGCAGTTGGATCGTGCGCTGTGCATAGTCGGCTTGTTCAAAAACACCGAGTAAAGAGCCTCTTATCTCCAACTGCTCGGGCTTACTTTTGGGCCTTATCAGGATGGGATAAGGATGCCCGGCACGGGCGTAAGTCAGTTGCAGTGTCTTTACGTTCAGCAGACAGTAACAACACGTAGCAAACTGGTAGCCGGATAATTTTTGTGCCGCCATCCGGACATTGAGATTTCTCATGACCTCTGCGGGCGAGAATATGCGGTAATTATTCCCGAGGGTCTCACGCATCACCAATGCCTGTTTTACAAAGATCGTCAGCAGTGCCGCAGGCATGGAGTGTCCCACCGCGTCGGCCAGATAGAATCCGATATGCTGCTCGTCAAGCCGAGCAATATCGTAAATATCACCGGAGACCCACTCGGCCGGTAGGAAAACTGTCGCCCACTGAACTTCATCGCAGTTGGGTAGTTGGGCGGGCAAGAAGTCGCGCTGAACAAGGCCGGCCATTCGAAGCTGCTCGGCCAAGCTATCCACCAGCACACCGGTCATTTGAAGCTGCTCTCCCAATCTGCTCTTGCAAATCTTTTTGACCTGGCTTGTTGGGACCGCGGGTCTTACCCTGAGACCCGAATTTCTGGAGTTTCTTTTACGGTATGCCAGATTGAGGCTGATCCTGACCCACAGGTCATCGGTGGAAACCGACTCCACCGTGCCGGCCATAGAGAAACTGCTTCTCGCGGGCGCCAGTGAGAAACTTCGGATGGGTATTTCCACTCGGTCGGTCAGCAGGATCACGCCGATATGGTCCTTTTCGAGCGATTCGATGATTCGAGCCAGATTCTGCTGCTCCGCCGTACCGGGGTCTTGTGCATCGATAACAACGGTACCGATCAGGTCGAGCCGCTCGCGCATGCTGGGAAATTGATCTATCGGCATGGCAAGAAAAGAAAGCTTATTCTGCTTGAGAAGCCGCCTTATCTCAGCAGGCATCTGACCTCTGTTGGTCAAGTAAAGAACGTCCGTAAAGGCTTTTGGTATTTCTACGGTCTGTAATGAATCCGGCATCGCCATTTCTTTTGCCTTATTTGCCGCTTTATAGGACGGTGGGCATCAGACCCACCCGGTCCTTATCCGCATACTAATTTCGGCCTATTGGTGTGGGTACTTTCGTCTGTTTTTTACCATTTCTGTTGTGATATTGCTGGCGTGTGGCCGCAGACCAGCAGCAATCAGCCGGCTGCCAAATGCCGGACGGAAAGGTCGGTCTTAGCCGGCGAAGATGGCCGAACCGATACGAAGGATCGTTGCCCCCTCCTCAATCGCAACCTCGTAGTCGGAGCTCATGCCCATGCTCAGCTCGACAAATTGTGAGCCGACTATTTTTTCGCCGCGCATCTCAATGAATAACTCCCTCGCCCGAACAAAGCACGCACGAACAAGGTCTCTATTACGGGTCAAGGGAGCCATCGTCATCAGTCCCGCCAGTCGCAGATGCGGCAGGGTCTCAATCTGCTCAGCTAAATGTGTTGCCGCCCCCACGGGGACACCGTATTTTTG
>CAZPJZ010000143.1:0-5932 GCA_964586995.1 uncultured Pirellulales bacterium
CGAAAATCGGAAAGCTCAAATCAGAAATCCCAAGTGCTCGATCCCCTCGACCTTGAACCGCACCTTGAAATGGTAGTTCTGGGCCGAGAGTTGGACCGCATGCTCGATGAATCGCTCGTGGCCCGTGACCCGTCGCTCGTGGCCCGTGACCCGAGCGACAAGCGACGAGCGAGGTCCCGCCCGGAAAATCCACCACCTTGAACGAGGGTGCGAGCGCCGGGGCCAGCGCGGTCACAGTCCAACCTGCGGGCGCTTCGCCCACTGTGCTCTTCGAGAAATCCTCGTATAGAAAGACCTTGGAACCTGCTTCTTCTGCCTTCTCCTGCACACTGGCCGGCGCTGCTTCGAGAAAGACCGCCGAAGGACTCAACGCATACAGAATCGTCGGCAGCGACGCGCTACCCACTGCGGCGGCCGAACCGGCCAGAAAGCAGCGACGGGACAGGGCAGGGTCCAAGTTTATCGAATGGATGCTGCGCTGCTGTGGTTTCATTGGGATTCCCTTTCGGTTGCGATCTTCAATGCGAACACGTGACGGCAGGGACGGTTGGCCTCGTTCTGCATGGCTGGCGGGATGTTGATGACAAGTACGCCGTCGCCATCCTGGCGCCAGTCCAGCGGCTGCGTGACGCCAAGCATGGTGATCTTCGACCCGCGCCGCGCACGCACGGTGTGGAGCACCAATTTCTCGCCGGGCCATTTCAGACAGAGCGCGTAAAGGAACCGGTTGTCCTTGGTGCGGGTGAAGCGAATGTCCTCACCTTCGTGCCACAGGTCGCCGGGACGCGACTCGGTGGGGTAGATCGCTTCGCCGTTGACTCGCAGCCAGGCGCCGGCCTCTTCCATGGCGGCGATGGCTTTGGGGTGAAACTTGCCGTTGGCATCGGGGCCAATGGCGAACATGAAGTTCCCGCCCTTGGCCACGCTGTCCACGAGGTTCCGCACCAGCCAGTCGCCGCCCTTGTATTTCGCGGCGTCGGGCTGATAAGCAAATATGCCGCCCAACGGGTAAATCACCATCCAGGGCATGTCGGTGTTTTCCGGGCTGGCGGGCACGAAACCCTCGGGCGTATAGTAATCGCCGTAGTTGCCGATGCCTCGGGCGCGGTCCAGTTGACGCACTGCCGCACGCGCGCCTTCGTGTCGTAGAGAGAGAACCCGTCGTGGTGCTTGGCGGTGAAAGCGAACACCCGGACGCCGTTTCGCTTGAACAGGTCCATCCACTCGTCGGCGTTGAAGCCGGTGGGGTTGAATGTCTTGTAAAGGTTGATGTAATCCTGTTTCTTTTCGGGCGGCATCTTGAGAAAGTCCCAGGACGCCTCGACCCCGAGCATCGAATAGAGGCCCCAGTGGATTCGGATGCCGTACTTGAGGTCGCCAAACGCCTCCCTCGCGGCTGCAGGCGCATGTTGGTAATCCGTATCCGGCTCGTATTCCACATAAGACTCGACCCGCCGCCAGTGACTGTCAGTCTTGGGCAGTCTCATGGGGCCGCCTCCGGCAGGCAACGGGGGCGCGGATGCACCGTCTCCCGGGCTTGCGGCGGGCGTGGTCACGGTGGCTTCCTCCGAGTAGGCGGACGGCCCGCCGGCGTTGTAAGCAGCCACCCGATAGGTGTAGGTCTTGCCCGGCAACACCACGTTCACCGCGTCGTCCACGCACGCCCTCACGTCCGCCGCCGTGCTCTTGACGTGGAACCACATCCCCACGTCTTCCCGCCGGCGCTCCACCCGGAAGCCGTCTTCGTCGCGGCTGTTGTCTGTCCAAGCAAGCTGAATGCGGTTTCCGGTGAGCGCCGTCGCTTTCAGGCCGGAGGGGGTCGCGGGCACCGGAATGCCCGTGCCCGGTTGCAACCGAATCCAGGTGCGGTAGCGCGTCGGCAAGCCGGGCTGGCCGGCGTCCCCAAACGGCACCAACGCGCAACCCGCCGCCCCGGCCAGCGCCGGACTGGTGTAAGCCTGACCGCCAATCCAGCCGCCCGGCAAAAAGTCCGGCGCAGGGGCCAGTTCTGTGGGCACGTTGGCCTTCACCGCCGCGCGGTCCAGGTTGGCTTCGCCATCCTTGCCCGCTACCAGCGTCAACACCTGCGGCCCTCGCATGAAAGCGAAGTAACCCGGATAACTCGCCCCGCCGGACACCAGATGCTCGTTCAAATCCATCGCGACCTTCACCGTGTCGCCCAGCTTCCAGTCGCGTTCCAAGTTCAGGAACTGGCCGGGCGTGCCATCGCGGGTCTGACCCGCGATGGTTGCTTTGAATCCTTTGGCCCAACCGGGCACGCGCAGGGCTAGGCGGAACTTCGCCGGGCTCTGTGGCCGGACGCGGAGCGTTACGTCACCGCTTTTCGGATAGTCAGTATCCATTTCGACGCGCACGGACACCGATTCGCCCTTGGCGGTTTTGATCGTGTCTTCCATCCAGCCCTTTTGGTAGAGCAACACGCCCAATCCGCCGTCGGAGAACTTTGTCCAGACTGCCTCCGGCGTGCGGGCAATCTCGCGCATGACGCTGGAGATGCAGCAGGGCGCGCCGCGGACCTTGCCGGAAGGGTCGTGGCGCGCGAAGTTCTTCGTGCCGTTCATACCCAGTGTTGTAGGACTGATGACAGTCCTGTGGGCGCTGGCTGGCCAGCAGGTAATTGTAGAGCGCGTTCTCAACGGCATCGGCGTAACGGGCTTCGCCGGTGATCTCGAAAAGAACGCGGCTGAGGAAAATCCAATGCGCGGTGACGCAGCCCTCGGCGGGACTGTCGGAGGTTTCGGCCGGCAGACAATGGTCGTCCTTGAAACACTCGTCCGCACCGCTGGACCCGGCGAGGCAGAGGCGGTTGGCGGTGATGTCCTGCCACGCGTTGACAGCCACGTTCAGGTATTCCGGTTTCCCGGTGAGTTGATACATGCGAGCCAGCCCGATGATGCACGAGAGCATCTCGTAACCTTTGCTGCGGTTGCGCACCTGACCGATGCCGGTGCCGAACTTGATTTCCCGCGCGGCGCGGTTGGCCCAGGTGTCCTCGACATCACACACGCGTTTCGAGCCGGTGGTCATGATGCTGATGAGCTTGGGGCCGGTCGGGCCTTCGAAGGACTCCACAATGTATTCGCAGAAACCGAGGTATTTGCGTTCGCCGGTGCAGCGGTAGAGATAGACCATCGGTTCGAGGATGCTGGCCGATCCGAGCGCCCAATGGCCGGACTGCATGATGTCGCCCAGACCCGGCCCGATGTTGGCGCACATCATATCGCCAATCTTCCGGGCCGCCTCCAGGGCGGCGGGACCGCCCGTCAGGGCGTGGTAATCCACCAGACCCAGCAACACGTACTTGTGCTCCCAAATGTCCCAGCTCTTGAACCGCTGGGTAGTGCCGAGCCAGCCGTCGGGTGCCTGCACCCGCCGCCAGGTGGCGATGATCTTGTCCAACCGCTCCTTGGCGACCGGCTCACCGGTGTAGAGATACATGGCAGACAGTCCTTGCATGAACTTGCCGAGGTATTCACCGGAGGGCCATTTCGGGTTCTGCCCGTAGCTGTTCAGGTAGATGTCCACGTCGAAGGTATGGAGCAGGCCGGTGCGGAAGTTGAGGTCCACACGCCCTCCCAGGTAGGATTGCGGATCAAGCCGCTGCGCCGCGTAGGCGATCGGTTGGCAGGCTTCGGCGATCTGGTTTGCTATCAGTGGGGTTTTTGCCCAGTCGCGCTGGACCCGTTTGCTCTCTGGGGTTGCGCCTGTCGCCGCGTCGGATCGCGGCAGCAGCCAGACGGCCGTGGCCGCCAGGACAAGGGGAAAAATCGATTTCGTAACAGCCTGTCTCATGCGTTTCTCATCCTTTTCGTTGTGTTTGTCCGGTTCAAAAAAACGCTCTCCTCGGATCATAAATGCCCCATAGGCAGTGCTGATGAACATCATTCTGGAGCGGGGGACGGCGCGGGAAAAGTCGGCGGCTCGACGGTCGATCCAGCTCTCCAGTCTCGTCCGCCACGCTCGTAAGCGCCCAAGTCCGGCGCCTCGCCCGCGTAGGGGCTGGCCGAGCCGGCGTCGTTGATCCCCTCGATCACCATGCCCTTGTTGATCGAATCACAGGCTTTGTCCACCAGCCGGAAATCGGAACCGGCCACATCGATGAATTCGCCCGCGGGCACATTCTCGCGGTTGTGACTCGCGGTCACCCCGCCGATCGCCGTCGCCCGAAAGCTGGTTTTCTGCGCGTGATTGTTACGGAACACCACGTTGGAGATGGATCCTTTGCCCCAAGTGTGCGACGCGATCGCGTTATCGAAGTTGCCCCAAATGGTGTTGTGGTAACAGAAGATGTTCTCCTGTTTGTGCTGTGCCCCATGCAGAAAGATGCCGGCCTTTGCCGTCTTCGAGTTCAGCGAGTTGATGACGTTGTGGTGGATGGTCACGAAGTCCGTGCCGTTATCAATGTAGATTCCCCAGAAGAACTTGTCGGTGCTGCGGGATCGAAGCCCTACACAGACGTTGAACGCGATTTCCCCGTCCAACCGCCGCTCCGCGCTGGGGACATCGTCGTTGTTGATGTAGATGAACGAACCGCCATCTATCAACAAATAAGCGACATCGCGGATGTCGTTGTGCCGGATTGTCGCAAAGCGCACGTGGTTCACGTTCGAGCCGTCGCCCGGGTTCTTTTGAACCAGCGTGATGCCGCAGCCGCCAGACCTTTTGATGGTGTTGTTTTCGATCTGGAGCCGGGTTCCGAAACCGGAGATCGGAGCCGGCAGCCAGCGGCCGAACCAACCGAAGTCCTCGAGATAGTTGTTCCTCACGGTCAAATCGCGTCCTCCGTCGAGCCGGATACCGGTGCCCCAGCCGCCCACCAGCGAGCAGTTTTGGATCGTGTGATTCGTTCCCGTGATATGAAGGCCGGTCGTGCCGTCCTCGGTTGAACCCCAACTCGTGGCAAAGCGGGCGGGGCCTTTTGCGTTGCCCCAAGGCGAAACATTCCGAAAGTGGCAGCCATCCACGGTGTTGTTGCTGCCGCCATTGACATGAACGGACGCGCCTTGGAAGTAGAGCCCCTTGAGGGTCACGTTGCTCCGGTTCGTAAGCACGAAGCCGTAGATGCGGGTGCGGGCCAGCACATTGGTCGGCGTTCCCCCGCCCGGCGCCCAGAAGTAAAGGGTGCCGTCTTGCCAGTGCCATTCCTTCTCCGCATCCAGGCAGTTCAAGTGGTTAACGATGTAGCCGACGCCGACGCCCGAATGCTTCGGGTCCGTCCAATGCCAATCGTTCTCCCGGATGTCGGTCACGGTGAGTTGCCGGCCGTTGACGGCGGTGATGCGGCCTTCGTTCGGACAAAAATTGAGCACGCCGTGAATGCCGCAATACCAGCCCCCAGTCAACTCAGCGGGCGGCGTCAGCGCATCAAACGTCACGCGGTAGTGACCTTGGGTCTTCGCGGCATTACCCCCGGCCCAAGAGCTGACGTCCAGATAGTCCCCTTCGAAATTCGGCCAGCGCGCCTTGTGCATGTAGGTCGTGCCGACGAACACGTCATAGACCTTCGCGTTGACGGTTGCCTTGTAGATGCTCCCGGAATGAACAGACCAGCCGTTGACCGGATCGCCCCCAGTGATGAGCGGTTTCTCGTTCTGATACGCCGCGAACGTCTGGCCACTCTGCGGCGTAGCGGTCTCGCGATAGGTCCCGGCCCGCACGAGGGCCGTGTCGCCAGACGCCATCGTGTTGGCCGCCTTGGTCAGAGTGCGCCACGGCGCGGCACGGCTGCCGGGATTGCTGTCATTGCCGTTGACCGCGTCCACGTAGTAGGTAGCCGCCCGACTGGGTAGCACGAGAGCCAGTAGAATGGACGCTGCTGCGAGCGCCTCGCGAACCAATGTCAAGTGCTTCGTCAGCCTCATCGCCACTTCCGCGATGCAGCCGACTACCTCCGATCTTGTTTTCATATTCA
>CAZPJZ010000144.1:0-5918 GCA_964586995.1 uncultured Pirellulales bacterium
GTCGATTGCTTCCCCAGCAACTACTCAACCTACAATGACTGGGTAACTCTGGGCAAGCCCATCTGCTGGTGCTTTCCATATCAGTGCGATGGTGATGCCGACGGCGTAGGTTCAGGCGGCCTGACAAAGTACCGCGTGTTTACCGGGGACCTAAGTCTAATCGTGGCCAACTGGAAGAAAAAAGCCGGCGATGCGACCCTTAATCCCTGCGCAGACATCGACCACAAGGATTCGGGCGGCCTGACCAGGTATCGTGTCTTCACAGGCGACCTGAGTGTGCTGGTAGCCAACTGGAAGAAAAAAGACACCCAGCTTCCGGGCAACTGTCCGAGGCTGGAATAATCAGAAAAATAGGCCACCAGGCTCGGACTGTGTATTGGGTAGTGCGTCGGCCGTTGGAGTTTCTACCGCTGAGTGCGCTGAGCACGCTGAGATTTTCAATTCTGGTTCTTTCTCGGCGGTCTCAGCGTTCTCCGCGGTTACGGCTTCAGGTTTTGAGCGGCCTGTAGGTCTGCTTCGGGTCGTAGACCTTCTCTGCGATGAACTCCAGCCCCTTAGGCGCCATTTCATTTGCGGCGCCCTTTTTCAGCGCGCGGTAGAAGCAGGATTGGTAGCCTACGTGGCATTGGCCCGCATCGACCTTGACTTTCAGGACTAAGCAGTCCTGGTCGCAATCGACCAAGATTTGCTCGACCTTTTGGAAGTGGCCGCTTTCCTGGCCCTTCTTCCATAATGCCTTGCGCGACCTGCTGAAGTAAGTCGCGTAGCCTGTTTGAATTGTCAAATCAAGTGCGGCCCGATTCATATACGCAACCATCAATATCTGGCCGGTCTGTGCATCCTGGGCTATGGCGGGGATCAGTCCATTGTCATCGAACCTCGGAGTAAATTCCAAACCTTCTTCGATACTGTGCTCTGCGGTCACCTGTCGGGTCTCCTAAGAAGCTTAGAACGCAAAACTCAAAACTGAAAACTCTTGCCGGAAGCAGTTTTACCGCTTATTATCTGCTAAGACAAGCTTTTTCAAGGGGATACATGGTGCCAAACGCCCAAGAGTCCGGGCCTATCCGTTCGGTACGCTCTGAGCCTGCCCCGAGCTTGGCGGATGGGCAAGCTCTGAGCAAACAGCAAGCCTGCCCCGAGCGAATTCGAGGCCCTGACGGAAAGGCAAGACGCATTTCGCTGGTCTTGCGGACAGCGGTAGCCGTGGCTGCGTTAGCCTGGGTCTTTCGGGGCCAGGATTGGGGCCAATTGGGCCGGATACTTGCCGGGCTGAATCTATGGTCTTTTGCCTTGACCCTGGCAATATATATTATCGGCCAGGCGCTGATAGGCCTTCGCTGGTCGCTGTTGCTGCGGGGCCAGTCGATCTTCATAGGGTCCTGGACGGCGGTCAAACTCCACTTCCTGGGGCTGTTTTACAATAACCTTATGCCCAGCTCGGTCGGCGGGGACCTGGTTCGGGCCTGGTACGTTACCAAGCACACCGAAAAGAAGCTGCAAGCGGCCCTGAGCGTATTTGTGGATAGGGCCCTTGGGCTGTTTGCGCTGGTGCTCATCGCGATTTTCTGCTACTGGGTTTTCTTACAAGGCCGGGCCGATTTAGTGGCCGCCGGCGACAAACGTAGCTCCATCGAGTCTTTGACTCAATATAAGTGGATATTTTTGTGGGCGCTCGCAGGCATAGTCGTCTTATTGTCCGTCCTTGTGCTGACGCGGTCCGGCAGGGTCCTTCTGGCAAAGTCATGGTGCCATCTTTACACGCACGGCACAAGGCTGCTTAGCAGGTCAAAAGAGGCGGTCGTTATTTACTGCCGCATGCCTTTAACCATCCTGCTGGTGCTGGGGCTGACGATTTTTTTGCAGCTTTTGGTGGTCAGCGCTTTTTGGCTGCTCGGGTTGAACTTGAAGATCCCCGCCAGTGCGAAATATTACTTTGTTTTTTTCCCGGTGGCCTGGGTTGTGGCGGCGCTGCCGGTCAGTATAGCGGGCATCGGCATACTTGAGGGCGGGATTAGAGAGCTGTTCACCCGCTTTGCCAATGTCAGCGTCGAGCAGGCACTGGTGCTGGCGCTTTGTCAGCGTTTCATTTGGGTGCTTGCTTCTCTGCCGGGGGCGGTAATACATTTGACCGGGGCGCATTTGCCTAAAGACTTTTTTATTGACTGTAAAGCGCCCGTGAATTAACCTGATTTAGCCCGGCGAACGGTATGGTTGTTCATGTGGGTTTCGAGGCAACCACAACGGGCTGGTCGGCTGCAAAAAGGATTCTTATAAAGAAGATGAGCGTTACCAGACGCTTCAGAAGCTACTTTTTACGAGGATTGGCGGTATTATTACCCACCATTCTGACCATCTGGATATTTGTCTGGGCGTACACGTTCATGCAGCAAAGAATCGCTATCCACATAAACCGTGGGCTGGTATGGCTAATAGTAAGCTTCCAGGGCGAAGGCGGGGTCCCCAAGGAAGATCTGACTGCCATCCTGGTGGAAGGAAAGGCGGGCTCCGTTGTAGGCTTTCTCATAGGTCTGGCGGCTGTCTGCGTCGTGGGCGTGTTCTTGGCCAGCGTGGTTGGCAAGACGTTGTGGCGACTGATCGAGAATATAATTCTGAACGTGCCGTTCTTGAGGCGAGTCTATCCCTATGTCAAGCAGGTAACCGATTTTGTCCTTACGCCGGAAGAGCAGGCCAAGATGTTCTCACGCGTGGTGGCCGTCGAGTACCCGAGAAAAGGGATATGGTCCATCGGTTTTGTTACGGGCGCCGGACTGAGAAAGGTGGCGGACAATGTAGAAAAGGAATTTCTCACTATTCTGGTACCTAATTCGCCGACGCCGATCACCGGCTACGTCATCATGGTTCCGAAGGAGCAGACTATTGCTTTGGACATGACCATAGAAGAGGCGTTACGCTTTACCATCAGTGCAGGCGTGATAGCGCCGGACAGCCAGCGAGTGCTCGCTTTGCCGAAAGCGCACTCCGAGGAAAACGAGTAAGGGCGAGTTTTGGGACATCATATTAAGGAGAATTGTTTTGCTGTTCACAATTACTGGCAAGCACGTTCGCATAACAGAGGCGATCAAAGAGCACGCCGAGGACAAGACTGCCAAGCTACCCAGGTACTACAATAGTATCAACCAGGTGGATGTGATTATCGATGGCAGCCGAAAAGGACATGTCGATGTCGAAGTCATTGCCAGGGCCGAGCACGGCAGGGTCTTCGTGGTTACGCAAGCGGGCACGGATGCTTTTCGGTGTATCGACCTGGCCGTTCACAGGCTGCAGCGTCAGCTCCGAAAAGAAAAGACCAAGAAGCGAAACAGGAAGCATACAGGCGGGGCTGAATTGGCTTAGCCTGCGGCTTTGCGGCTCCGCCGGTTGGGTAGTCTTGTCGTATGTTGGACCAACATAAATGATTTTTGGGTAAAGGCTATGAAGTTTTCAGATTTTGTCTGTTTTGAGGCTCTCGTTCCGGAGCTCACGGCCGGTGACCGCGATGGCGTGATTTCGGAGCTGGTGACAGCGCTGGATAAGGCCAAGCGGCTGAAAAGAGGCAAACGGGACGAGATCATTGATGCAGTGATTAAGAGAGAGAACGACGCCAGCACGGGTATGGGCAAGGGCGTGGCCGTGCCTCACGTGAAACACACGGGAGTCAAAGAGGTCGTCGCCGCGATCGGCAAAAGCAGCAGGGGGATTGATTTTTCCTCTCTCGACAAGCAGCCGGTCTATTCGGTGATACTTGTGGTCAGCCCCGTGGACAACCCCGACAAGCATTTGCAGGCGATGGAGATCATTTTTCGTCATCTGCAGCACGAGAAGTTTCGCAAGTTCCTCAGACAGTGCCAGAGGCCTGAGCAGATTGAAGAACTGCTCAGAGAGATCGACGAGAACCCGTCGTTGCTGTAGTGCACGCCGGCGCCAATGAGGTCGAACGGCCGAGCCGGGGAATGCAGGCAGGAGAAGACGCCTTGGAGAAAGTGGTTTGTGAGACTACGGTGGAGATAAAGAACGCGGACGGCCTTCACATGCGTCCGGCTATGCAATTTGTGGATATTGCCAACCAATTTGACTGTGACGTTGCCGTCAGCAACGGTCAGAATATCGTGGATGGGAAAAGTATTATGCAGATGAGCATGCTCGCGGCAACGTGCGGCACCAGGCTGAAGATCAAAGCGGAGGGCCAGGATGCCGAAAAAGCCATCAACGCTTTGCAAGAGCTTGTAGAACAGAAGCATTTCGATGAGCCGACACCGAGCGACCAAAGAAAACGATAGAACGTGGTGAGACTTCACGATGGAAATAAAAAAGGGCATAGCCGTCTCGCCTGGCATTTCTATTGCCAAGTCGCTGATCATTGACTCGGAGGATTATCGAATTCCCCGGCGTTCGGTGGAGCCATCGCAGCGGATGACCGAAATCCAGCGGGTCCGAAATGCCTTTCGAGCTGCGGCGGCTGAACTGACCCGACTGGGGGCCGAGCACGAGCAGGCCGAGCGGAGCAAGATAAAGGATATTTTCGCGGTGCATTTGCGTTTTCTGCGCGACCGAAGCCTGCGAAGAAAAATTGCGGATTTGATTTACGCCGACTCGGTCACTGCCGAGTACGCCGTCTCCACCGTCTTGCGGGAGATTGCCGCGCATTTTACCAATGTAAAAGACGCTTATATCAGTGAGCGGGCGGCCGACATCTATGACATCGAAAGGCGTTTGCTCAGGCAGCTTCTGGGCAGAACACGCGAAGATGTCGGGCACTTGAGGCAAGAGGTGGCGATTGTGGCTCGGGAGCTGAGCCCTACTCAAACGGCCGGCTTTGACAAGAGATACGTCAAAGGACTTGCCACCGATGCGGGCGGGCGGACAAGTCACACCGCCATTGTGGCCCGCTCTTTGGGGATCCCCGCCGTTGTGGCGCTGGAGGACCTCACCGAGATCGTACGCGGCGGCGATACCGTCGTTATCGACGGCAACCGCGGCATCGTTATTGTCAACCCTGACGACCAGACGGTCCGGCAATATGAAAGATACAGCGAAGAGTTTGTCGAGCTTGAGCACAAGCTTGACGCAATCAGGCAGAAGCCGGCTCTGACCCGTGACGGCGTGAAAATCACCCTTTTGGGGAATATCGAATTTCCGGATGAAGCCGAGACGGCGCTGCAAAAGGGCGGCGAGGGAATCGGACTCTATCGCACCGAGTTCCTGTACCTCAACAGGCCCACTGAGCCCACGGAACAGGAGCATTACGAAGCTTATGCCAGGGTGGTCAGCGTTTGTGGCGACCGGCCGGTCATCATAAGGACAGTCGACCTGGGGGCGGATAAATATACCCAAAGCAAACGCTTTGCGCCGGAGCCGAACCCGTTCCTGGGGCTGCGCTCCATCAGGTTCTGCCTGCAGAACCTTACCATGTTCAAGACGCAACTGCGCGCCATCTTACGGGCGTCGGTCCTGGGGGGCGTCAAGGTGATGTTTCCGCTGATCACCAACTTGCAGGAGATGATGCAGGCCAAGATGATTCTTCGCGATGTCATGGAGGACCTGGATGAGGAGTCGATAGCATACAACCGCGACCTGGAAATCGGCATCATGGTCGAGACTCCGGCCGCCGCGCTAATGGCCTCCGCACTGGCCGGAGACGCTGACTTCTTCAGCATCGGAACCAACGACCTTACCCAGTATACGCTCGCTGTGGACCGCGGCAACGAGTTAGTCTCTACCTTGTACTCGGCGGCTGACCCCGCGGTGCTCCGCCTGATCAGGACGGTCCTGCAGGACGCATACAAAGCGCAAATAGACGTGGCCGTCTGCGGGGAAATGGCTTCGGAGCCCGAGTACGTGATGTTGCTGTTGGGTATGGGCGTCAGGACACTTTCGCTCACGTCGCCCATGATACCGGAGATAAAGCAGGTGATTCG
>CAZPJZ010000145.1:0-5910 GCA_964586995.1 uncultured Pirellulales bacterium
AGCAGATACGGGCGGAGTTTGAAAACCGCCAGGGAAGAAATCTCAAGAAAAGGGCGGTCGTGGCTGCGATGCTCGGACATGTGGATCATGGTAAGACCAGCCTGCTGGATAAGATCCGGTCGACTAACGTGACGGCAGCAGAGGCCGGCGGCATCACGCAGCATATCGGCGCCTCTCAGGTGACGTGGGACGGCAAGACGGTGACTTTTCTCGATACGCCGGGGCACGAGGCGTTCACCGCGATGCGGGCCCGAGGTGCCAACATGACCGATGTGGTGGTGCTGACCGTGGCTGCCGACGATGGCGTTATGCCTCAAACGATTGAAGCTATCGCCCACAGCCGAGCCGCGCGGGTGCCGATTATCGTGGCCTTGAATAAGATCGACCTGCCCGGTTGCGATATCAATCGCGTCTATTCACAGTTGGCTGAGCACGACCTGACGCCTACGGAGTGGGGAGGCCAGACCGAAGTGGTCAAGACCAGTGCCGTGACCGGCGAGGGGATAGTGGACCTGCTTGAGCACCTCGACTATGTCGCCGAATTGATTGACCTCAAGGCCGACGATACTATCCCGGCGACGGGGTGGGTAGTCGAGGCCAGAATGTCACCGCAGCAAGGGCCCGTAGCGACGCTGCTGATCAAGGAGGGGCGACTTAGCAGGGGCGATATAGTCCTGGCCGGCGGCGCCTACGGGCGCGTCAAGACCTTGAAAAACAGCCACGGCAAGAGTGTGAAGACGGCAACCAGTTCAATGCCTGTAGAAATCACCGGCCTGAGCGATGTCCCCCAGGCGGGTGACCGATTCTATTGTCTGGATGATATCAACCAGGCTAAGGCCGCCGCTCAGGAAAGTAAAGAACGGTCGAGGCAAAGCTCGCTGGCTGAGCGCACCCAGGTGACGCTGGATAATTTGTTCAGCCAGATCGAGGCGGGCAGCGTCAAAGAGTTAAACGTCATCATCCGGGCCGATGTCCAGGGTTCGGTCGATGTGTTGACCAAATATTTGTCTGATCTGAGCACCAAAGAGGTAAAGATTAGGATTCTGCATGCCGCGCCGGGAGGAATTACAGAAGGAGACGTGCTGCTGGCTGAAGCGTCGAACGCCATCATTATTGGCTTTAACGTCACCAGTGACGAGCATGTGGCCAGAATGGCAGAAGCCAAAGGGATTGAAATCAGGCTCTACAACATAATCTATCGCATCACCGAGGACCTTGAGAAGTCGATGGCCGGGCTGCTTGAGCCGGAGGAGCGAGAGGAAACCCTTGGCCGAGCCGTGGTCAGGCAGACATTCAAGATCTCACGGGTCGGTACGGTGGCCGGCTGTTACGTCACAAGCGGCGTCGTGATCAAAAATGCAAGGTTACGATTGATCCGTGACAATATCGTGCTCAAAGGCGACCTGGGTATCGAGTCTCTGAAGCACTTCAAAGATGACGTTCGCGAAGTCAAGGCGGGTCTGGAGTGCGGCATCAAGATAGCGGGATTCGACGACATCAAGACAGACGACGTTTTCGAGTTCTACGAAATCGTCAAAGTAGCCAGGACCCTTTGATTGACGTTTGAGTATGGGCAGCCGATTGTTGAAGGCCAGCCCGGCGGGCGAGCTTTGAGACAACAATCAGTGGAAGACAGGGCGTGTTCTGATGCCGACCCGAAGACAGGAAAAAGTAGCTCGGCTGGTAAAGGAATCGGTCAGCGACGCTATTGCCAACCACCTCAGCGATCCTCGCATCGAGGGATTGGTGAGCGTGACGAGGGTCGAAGTGACTCCTGATTTGCGTCGCGCCAGCGTGTATGTCAGCATTCTGGGAGCCAGTGAGGCGGCACAGAGCAAGACGTACGCAGCCATAGAACACGCCAGAGGGCGAATACAAGCGCTGCTGGCGCGCAAACTGCAAATGAGATTCTGCCCCGTGCTGCGTTTGTACCAGGACGATAAATTCAAAAAGACGTTGGAGACGCTCAGACTAATAGACCAAGCGGCCAGCGAGCTGGAAGACACCGATTCATATGAAGAATAGCAAGGAATATGCGCGACGAATCCGAAAGTTATACCGCGCGATGAAACAGTGTTATCCGAAGGTCGAGAGCCTCACCTATGACGAACCGGTCCAGGCTGTGGTCTACGCCATTCTCAGCGAGAACATGAGCGAGGCGGCGGCGCAATCTGCCAGCAAGCGATTTGCCGACTATTTTGTGGATTTGAATGATCTGCGTGTTTCGCGACCGGAAGAAGTGATGGAGATACTGGGTCAGGACACACCCGTTACCCGGTATATCGCCGCCACACTGGGCCGAGTCCTGTCGGCCATATTCAATCAATACAACAGTGTCAGCCTCCAAGCGTTGAAGAAGATCGGCAAGCGTCCCGCCAAGCAGGTTCTTGAGAAGCTTGACGGTATCAGTCATTTTGCGGTCAATTATTGCATGTTGACTTCCTTGCAGGCCCACGCCATACCGCTTACGACCGGCATGATCGAATATTTAATAAGTAACGAGCTGGTGGACGCGGGGGCCGACCAGCAGGAGATAGAAGGCTTTCTGACGCGGCAGATTTCAGCGAAGAATGCCTACGAGTTCTATGCACTTTTGCGGCGCGAGAGCGAGTCACGCAGAGCTAAGCCAAAGACAACAGCGGCCCGTCGGGCAAAGACAGCAGCGACGGCCCGAAAGAAGAAATAGGGAACCTGCCGGGGGCAGGAGCCGAATCGGTGAGTTGACGGATTATGCCGGAGAAGATGTTAAAGTTGGGTATTCCCGCGGGCAGCCTGCAAAAGGCTACCATCGAGCTTTTCGCCAGGGCCGGATTCCACATTCTGGATTCCGAAAGAAGTTATCTGCCGACTATTGACGATGAGCAGATTAACCTGCTTATGCTGCGCGCCCAGGAGATGAGCAAGTATGTTGCAAATGGTGTTCTTGACGCTGGCATTACCGGCTATGACTGGATACTGGAAAACAACTCGGACCCTCGCAGGGGCGCGGTCTACGATGTAGTAGATGTCTGTGAACTTGCCTACAGTAAATCCACCGGCAATCCTGCCAGATGGGTATTGGCTGTGCCTGAACAATCGAAAGTAACTAAGGCGGAGGACCTGGCTGGTGGTACAGTAGCGAGCGAACTGGTTAACGTTACAAAGAAGTATTTTGCAGATAAGAATATCAACGTGCAAGTAGAGTTTAGCTGGGGCGCAACGGAGGTAAAAGCTGGCGTGGTAGATGCGATAGTTGAATTAACCGAGACCGGGGCGTCACTTCGGGCGAATGATTTACGGATAATTGACACGGTCATAACGTCTACAACAAGGCTTATCGCGAACAAAAAGGCCTGGCAGGATAAATTCAAACGTGAAAAGGTCGAGAATATCTCGATACTGCTCAATGCCGCCATCGAAGCCCGCAGTAAAGTGGGCTTGAAGATGAACGTGAAAAAGAGCGATCTTGATTCTATTCTGGGGATATTACCTGCTGAGAAAAGCCCCACCATTTCCGGCCTTGCCGACTCCGATTATGTCGCTGTAGAGGTAATTATTGACGATAAAATCGAACGTTCGCTTGTTCCCGCCCTCAAACGCGCCGGCGCCTCAGGAATAATCACGTACCCGCTCAATAAGGTTATCCACTAATAGAGGGGTGGTTAAGAGTATTTGGCGAAAGTCAAAAGCGCGGCAAAGGGAAAATCTAATATGCCACGAAGATATAGATTGTACTTGGACACATCTGTACCTAATGCTTACTTCGATGAGAAGAATCTATATCGCCAAGTTTTTATGGAGTGGTGTTGATGTCTTACTTCAGCGAGTATTATCAGATAGATGTTCGTGATGACGTTGCTAAAGAATTCACGAATTCAAAGGGCCAAGTTGATGACATGATGGCTGGGCTTCATGAAATCAGGGTGAGAATGGCCGAAAAGGGATATAATTTGAAAGACTTAGAAGCAGGCTTGAGGAAGCATAGGCCGCGGCCTCGCAGAACGTGGTAGAGAAGAAATGCTAATCGCAGTATAACTGTGGTGCCAGCAGAATTGCAGAGGGGTCAAGTGTTAATCTAGGTTCACTTCTTCCAGGTGGCTTATTTTGCCCTTGAGACGTAAGAGCCGTCTTCGGTGCTGATGCGGACCACTTCGCCGACGTCAATAAAAGGCGGCACACGGGTCTTAAGGCCGGTCTCTAAAACCGCTTCTTTCAACTGATTGGTCGCAGTTGCGCCTTTGGGCACCGGCGTGGTCTCTGTGACAGTCAGCTCAACCACCTTAGGTAGTTCAATAGCGACCACTCTATCCTGGTATAATAACGTAGTCAGAGGGGTATTCGGCCTGACGAACTTTATGGCTTGGCCTATCAGGTCATCCGACACGGTGACCTGGTCATAGGTCTGATTATCCATAAGAATATGGCCGGTATCGTCTGAGTAAAGATACTCCATCTCCCGGCGGTCAAGGAACGCCTGCTCGACCTCCTCAGTGGAGCGCAGACGTTTTTCAATCATCACGCCATCGGAAACTCTTCGAAGTTTTGCCTGCACGAACGCCCGGAGATTTCCAGGGGTAACGTGCGTTGCTTGAAAACAAACATAAAGCTGGCCATCCATAGTGGTAGCCATGCCCGGTCTCAAATCGCTCGCCTTCACGTTAAGCTCCTCTATAATCTGCCATGTGACCGAAGCCGCATAGCTTCGGATTTATGCCCGAAAGGAACGGCCATTTTTTGGCTGGCATCGTCCATCAGCAAATTCGTAGTACAAATAAGTAGCCGTCTTTGCCGGCCTGTCAAGTGAGAATTTTAGCTTGGCTGATTCGGGAAAAAAGATTAAAATATGTATAGGTTAGGCCATCCTTCCCATAGGATGAGCATCGAATATCTAAATATCTGGACGAGTGAGGTGAAGCGCGATGAGATCGGTGTGTGGGAAATTGGTTTTGTGTTTTCTGGGCTGGTTAGTGCTCGGATGTCTTTGCTATGGTAATGCAGGCGGCCCACAGGAGCCGAAGCAGCAGGCCGACGCTCAGGCCGTTGATCAGGACCCCAATGTCGTCGCCAAGATCAGCGATTACGTCATCACAAGAGTAGAGCTTGAGAGCAGGCTGATGGGTGAGATTCGCCCATACCCCTATGGGCCGACGGAACAAACCGAGCCGGTCACTGCTGAGACCGTACTAAAGAAGATCCTTGCAGAAAAGGCAATGGTAATGGACGCCCGCAAGCAAGGCCTCCTCAAGGATGAGACAATTGTCACGGTGGTCAGAGAATATAGGGGCAGAAGACTTGTGAACTTACTGTTAGGAAGATATTTGCAGGGCAGACAAGAGGAGTTCGAGGTTAGCGACTCGGAGATTGAACAGAAGCTGCAAACCGACCCAAAGCTGGACCGTGTACGAGCCAAGGCGATGATTCAAAGGACAAAAGTGACCAGGGTGCTGGATGAGTATTATAGTGGGCTGTGCGAGAAGCTGAACGTGCAGAAAGTGCGCGATAATTTTGCCAAGGCGGCTGAAATACACCAAAGGCTGCTGTACCGCCCCCAAAAGCCTCGCAGCGTGGGCTGGATTCAAAATAGCCAGGTGAAAGATGAATTGACACTGGAAGAGAAAAACATTGTTCTGGCGACCTACAAGAATGGGAAAGTGACGCTCGAGGACTGGTTCCACACCTTGTGTGACATCGCTCCGCCGGGCCGCCCCAGGGATCTCAATACGACCCAGGGTGTGGAACGGTTGTTGGACCAGGCCATCAGGATGCCGATTTTTGTCTCCGAGGCCGAATCGCAGGGCTTGGACAAGAACGCGGATCTTGTCAAGCAGGTGATCCAGTACGAGGACATGCTGTTGCTCGGCAAAGTGCAACAGGCAAAATACGAGCAGGTTGCCGAACCCAACGAAGAGCAGATAATCGCGTATTTCAACA
>CAZPJZ010000146.1:0-5905 GCA_964586995.1 uncultured Pirellulales bacterium
CTGCCGCTAAGCGTGCGCGCCTTGACCTGTGTGCTCGCGGTGAGTTTGATAGCTGCGGAATATTTGATTGCGGTGCGGGTATCGACGCCCCCGCCCGGCATGCGCGGGTCAGAACCAGTCACCGTGTAATAAATAGTACCCGGAGAACCGCTGATTGTCACGTTAAAGCCCGGTGCAACGTAGCCGCCCTGTTTGTTGAATACAGGAGGCACGGGGGCAAATTCGGTGCCGATCTGACTATCCATCCAGATAAGCCGGTTCTGGAGCCAGCCTTTCATCCAGTTGATTTCTTCCTGAAAGGTCTTCGCGATGAACCAGTTTGGCCAGACGTACGTGCCGAGAATTCGCCAGCGGTTGAAGTTGCGAACCTGTGCCTCGTTGATCAGATTGGCGGCGTCATCTACGCTACCAAGCAGCCGGCTGGTGGCAAACAGATTCCTTCGCAGTCCGTACCATCGGTCCGCGTAATATAGCCGGAACTGGGGATCCTGGAATAGGCGTCTCCACCAAGGATAATCGCCGTCGCCGAGCAGCCTGTTGTACCACCCATCCGGTCTCCACCCCTCCAGATAATCTGCATTTCCCAGCGACAGATTGTAATCCCAGACCGGGCCCATGTTCAGCTTGCCCCCGCGGTCCTTGAACATATACGTACTCAGTCGAAACCCGTCGATGTTCTTGGTCAGTTCCACAAGAATGTGGTGGTCAATAAATGAACCGACGTCGATGTACTTGGCATAGCCTTGGGTCGGATCAGCGAATTTTGCCCCATAGAGAACGGATTCGAACTCATCGAGATACCTCTTGATCCAGTTCATCTGTGACGGGGTTATCTCGGTTCCCTTCGGCTCGACATATATCCATTGCAGACCCGTGCTGGTGCGGAATGTCGGCTCACCCGGGTCGAGCTTGTCTTTCTTAATAATATAGCCTCCGGTTATTTCGGGCTCAGTATCATGGCTCGGTTCGAGTTCTGCAATGTTGACTCGATCGCGGCCGGCCGCGATCTTTTCCATGAACACGTACACGCCTATATAATCGCTCGACGAGAGCTCTCCGTAGTCAGTATTGAGGAACATCTCGACAAACCTTGTGCGGGCCGCATATCGTCCTATGTCATTGCTCCACCGATAGGCCAGGAAGTTGCGCATTAGTGACTTGTCCGAATATGGTCCTTGCAGCACCCAGTCTGACTCTGCGGGCAGACCCAGGATGGAGACATCCTTGTCCCGGTCGTATTCGTCCCACGTTTCGAAGTGGTATTGCTTTTTGGGGAAGCCGGCTGAGCTTTTGCCCCGAATATTGATGCCGGCCCTACAAACGAGGTGCGGAATGTCGGTAATCCTGGCTCTGCCCTGAAAGCCCGTGTCTAAGAAGCAGGCAAAACTCGGCGTCTGGCTCGACTGGCTAACGCCCTTGCCAAACGTATCGACAACGACGATGGGCAGGTTGGAGCTGAAGCCTCGTACGTCGCTGCCAAGGAAGACGTACCTGCGAGCGTCCACCTCGGTGGGTCTCCAGGCGGGCTTGTACGCCACCGCCTTGAGAGTGGTGGTTCTGCTGATGTTGATAGGACCCGTATACGATGCGCCTGTCGGGATCCCGCGCGCATAACTATAAGGGTCGCTGCCGTCGAGCGTGTAGTATATCGTGGCGCCCTCGGTCTGCGTGGCAAGGGTGACGGAAAAAGGTGCATGGGCAAGGCCGCTGTCGTGGCTGAATTCCACGTTGGCGACGAAACCTTGATAAATTCCGATGTTGGCGCTGCCAGGCGTGGGCAAGGCCATCAGCCGCCAGTGGCCAGAAGCATCTGGGTATCGGCCGTAGGAGACATCGGGAATCTGCCGATCGAAGACAACACTATCAATGAGTGTTTTGCCATCGATGTCAAAGAGGCCAAGCTCTTCACCGTCAGCATCGAGTCTGAAGTTGGCGTGCAGACCGGCGTCTGCGGTGTCGCCGTCCGCCCATATCAATAGATAGCCGTTAGCCGCTATCGTAGTGGCCAAAGGATTATCAGTGGGAATGCGCCATTTTGTGGGGTCGGACAGATCATCCGACAGATACATACCGCCAACATCAATGGCTTTGCTGCCCGGATTAAACAGTTCAATCCAGTCGTCGTACTGGCCCTGCGGGTCTGTAATGCAACTGCTGTTGGATGCCAATATCTCGTTGATTACCAGCGCGATGCCGGATTTGCACCAGCTTTTGGCCAACAGGGCGAAATCGACCATGTCGATGGGGCTATCGCCGGCTAAATCTGCAGGCTGGTCCGGCGGGAGCAGCCAGTGTTCGGCCAAGAAGGCCAGGTCGAGCCAGTCAACTTGGCAGTCCCCGTTGAGGTCACCCACGGGGCAAGCGGCTCTGACGACGGTTGTCCAGAGCAAACTGAAAGCGCAAAGCGAAAAAGTAAAAACTGTTGAATTCCACAGTTTTACGTCTTTACCTTTGCGTTTTAGGCTCCCGTGGGATTCCACAGTTTTGCACCTTTCGTTTTCGGTTTTACGTTCGCTGGCCCGCGCCAGCTTACACGGGTATTGTAACATATTAGAGCGGCTAAATAAATAGGTGTTTTCTGGTTGAGCGCGTCGAAGGGCCTGGGTCCGCCGTTTCGGCAAGGGTGCCCGCTCAGTCGGAGTCTTGATATTTGACGGAAGATACCCGCCCCGTCCATCTGCAAAGCCACCGGTCGAAGAGCAATTTTTCTCCGCTTCGCTGCTGGTTGATTCGAAAAATGCTGCTCTTTCGCCACGCGACGATATCCTCGGCAATTCTCTGCCCTTGCTGTTCGGGTAGCTCTTTGCTGAGTGTCTCAAGCGGGTCGATGCTGAGGTCATACATGGAAACGGTTTCATTTGTCGGATTGTAGACGAACTTTAGGTCGCCTTTGACAAACCCAACCGGTCCCTGGTGCATCCAGCCGGCCGAGAAATATACCTTGCGGTCGGGCGGAATAGTGCCGAGGGCATTGATGCCATCGAATCCGGCGTCATCGGTATCGAAGCCCAGCAGCCCCAGCAGTGTCGGCGTCAGGTCCACCGAGCTGACCGGTGCTGTAACTCTGGCACCCGGTTCTACAAGGAAAGGCGCTCGTATGACCCAGGGTACGCGCAAGGCTTCTTCGAAAGCTATCCTCTCGTGGCCGAGCAGATGGTGCTCACCGAACGCTTCGCCGTGGTCGGCGATAACGCAGAGAATCGTCTTGTCGGAAAGACTCAGCTTGGCAAGCTCCACGTCCAGCGCCGCCAGAAACTTATCGGTGTAAAAGATTGCCTGGCGATAACAGTCCAGCTTTTCATTGGCCGGCGTCGCAAACCACTGCGGCACCTCGTATGGGTCATGTGTCACCGAGCATAGGATGGTCAGGAAAAAGGGCTGTTGGGCTCGCGCGGAGGCGGGTCCCCCGTCGGCTTCTATCCACTCTATGATTGGCTTTAGCATGGAGAACTCATCGCAGGCAAGATAGCCCAGAAAGCTGTCCGGGTCGTTCAGATCATCTCTGGCCCAAAACTCTTCGAAGCCGAGGTTGTGGACTAATCCCGGCCGAGACTCGAAGTTGCCCTTGGCCGACTGGAAGAACGCCGTGCGAAAACCCAACTGACCCTTTAACATCGTAGCTATGCTGGCGTAATGCTTCAACGCCGGGACGGTCTCAGCAATGTCCTGCGACACCGAGGGAAACCGACCGGTTAACATCGCAAACAAGGATTTTGTCGTATGGGTCAGAGTCGAGCGAGCATTTGCAAATTCGACTCCCTGCTTGGCCAGAGTACCGAGGTATGGCGTCAGTTTATTCTCTGTATCTGCCAGCGAGGTATAATTGTATTGAATCCCTTCAAGGATGACGATGATCACGTTGTAGTTTATCTGCCCAGCGGTCAGTTTAACCGCGACCTGGTCGAAGGTGGGTATCGTGCGCTTAGCCTGGGTGAAGTCGGCCCTGGCCAGATGACCGAAATTGGGCCACAAAAGACTTGTGACGGCTCTTAGCTGACAGTTATAACGCAGTCCGGCCGAAGCTATCTGGGCTGAGCCTTGCCCCATGGGCACGCCATAGGCCGCGGCAGTGCCAAGAATAACGACAAGGGAGATAACGACTTTGCCGGTAAACCGCCTATGGTCATAATTTGGCAGCGTCGGCTTCAGCAGGACGAAGAATAAAAAAGTAAGAGCAATCGCACTTGGCCCAAGCAAAGCGATGGCTGCCGCCGGCATTTTTACAAGATTGACGCCCACAATACCCAGCGAGTTCAGCGGGTCACGAAACAACGGCAGCAGCTCGGCCGGCAAGATTTGAGTGCCCGTCCTTATCAGCCATCCTGCATTCATCACCGACCAGGTACATGCAACAGCGGCCACCACTATGGAAGCCCGGATGATCCATCTTCGCGGCCAGCAAAAGCAGATGATTGCCAGGATGACCTCAAGACCCACCAGGACGGAGACGTCAGCGAGTATCCAGCCAAAATACTCGCTGATTCGCTCGTAGCGCCACGAATGAAAGAACTTCGCCGCCAGTGTACAGAATAGGGCGGCAAACATCACCACGCTGTAGGCCCGGGGAGCTAACAGTCCATAAAGTCGCCGGACAAAGAAAACCGTTCCTATCGCAGATCGTGGTTCCGAACGTGCGTTGACCATGGCGTATAGGATACTGAATGTGCCGGAAAATGACAAGCCCCCCGCGTCTTCTTGTCAAAGACACCGACAGACCCATCGCCTGGCCTGCCACAGAGTGAGCAGCTACGGGCCGCCGGCCCCCGAGTATTTGCCCTGAATCTCCCGGTACGGGTCTTGGTGCCAGTTTATCGGACCTGCACTCCGCTATTTGTGTTGCAGCCCTGACGGCAGGGCTAACTATCGACTTGCAAACACGTTGGAGAAACACGATAATAATCGCAACGTCAAGAGCTTAGTGATGGGAGGCTACTGAAATGAAAAAACATCTGGCGGTTACGTTGGGCTTAGGGACGTATCTATCCGTGGCGATTTTTCTCTTGGGCTGTTGCGTTGATGTGGCCGAGGTATTCAGGGCCAAATATGAGAGAACAGAGTGTATGTCCGTACCTCTGACAGACATTGCCGGGCTGCGGGTAGAGAGCGAAGTAGGCTCAATCACCATCTCGGGCCGTGATGTCGCTGACTGCAACATTACTGCCGTCATTAGCGTCAAGGCTCGTACAAAGCAAGAAGCTCGCCAGCTCGCCGAGCAAGTTCACATCGAAGCTGAAGCGTCCCGCGGCCAGCTCAACATCAAGGCTGCGAAGCCTGCTGCATTGAGAAGTCGCTCGCTGGCTGTGGATTTTGAGATCGCAGTCCCACAGCAGTTGAATCTCGATTGTACAACTCACGTGGGGAACATAAGAATATCGGATATCCAGGGGCAGATTAGGGCCTCAGCAGATGTTGGCTCTCTCACCTGCAAGCAGGTCGCAGCAGACATAGCCCTCGAAGTGAACGTGGGCTCGGTACAGGTTGAATACTCCGAGCTTGCTTCGGCTGCGTGCAATGCAGATATCGTGGCCAATGTGGGCAGCATTGAGTTTGCCGGTCCACCGCACTTATCAGCCCAGGTGGATGCTCGCACAAATGTCGGCTCGATAAACACAGGCCAGCCCATCACGGTGGTCGGTAAAGTCGGCAAATCTCTCAAGGGAACCATCGGCTCAGGCCAAGGAAAGGTCTCCCTCAAGACAAATTTGGGCTCGATACAGATAAGATAATCCACTCTAATACATGGGCTGCGGCTATTACCGCAGAACGGCCGTGTTGGCCGGGTGCAGGCAAGAAATGAATGGGGCCTACACCGGTGTAATCGGTATAGGCCCCGAAACGGTGCAAGGTTAGCCCCGCAGTTTACCGCAGGGTCCGACGTTGGCGATTACGGCCACAGAAGCTCGTC
>CAZPJZ010000147.1:0-5872 GCA_964586995.1 uncultured Pirellulales bacterium
GTCGACTCGGGTGCTTGGGAACAGGTGCGCCCCGTAACCCTTCATCGTATCAGTGCCGCTGACAAGATAGATTTTGCCGTTATACGCACAGCCGAAATCGCCCAGACATCTGGCATCCGGCATCTTGCCTTTGATTTGCCAGGTGTCGGTGACGGGGTCGTAAACCTCCACGGTGGCAGTGATTTCCTGGCCCGGATTGGTTAAGCCGCCCATCACGTAAATCTTCCCATCTACGACCGCCGAGGCCATATCTTCTCGGGCGGTGGGCATATTCGCCTTTTGTGTCCAGGTGTCGGTGGCAGGGTCATACTCAAAAGTAGTGTCGTATTTCAAAGCAATAGTGCTGTCGAAACCGCCGATTAAATAAAGTTTGCCGTTTACTGCTCTGAGGATGGGGCTTTGCATTGCTATTGGTGCCGGTGCCCTCGTTGTCCAGGTATTGGTAGCTACGTGATACGCGTAAACAGTGCGATGGTGCGTGCGGGGGGCACTTTGGCCACAGACGACATATAAGACTCCATTTATCGCTTCAAAACCGTGTTGCTCCCTCGGTTGGGGCATATCTGCTAATCGTGTCCACAGCCCGGTACGATTTGTTGCCGTATTTTGGACGTGTGAAGCAGTACTACGATGGTTTTGCCTTGCGTCCGGATTGGCGCTGCTTGAGATGTGTAAGCCAACCGGGTAGATACCGGCTTCGGACACAGTTCGATGGAGCGATTTAGCCGGTTGCTCGCTAAATCCGGCAGAGAAGATTAAGGCCAAAATCAAACAAATTAGTTTTATGTGGTTCATTGATTACTGGTATCCTGCAACCTGATTTGGGTTCCCACCAAGCGGGTCCCTCCTGATATTCTTATCTGCTGATAGCTAACCGCTGCCTTACGGTCGCGGCTGTGTTCGCTGCCCTTCATAGTCGTTAGCCCAGGCGGTCCAATATAAGGTGTGTATCCAGGCAATTTCTCTTGGCCGTCAATATCAATCGCACCGTGCGGATTTCATGCTCCTTCATCAGAAAATAGGCGATAATCGGCTGAGGCCCGGTCACAATCTGAATCGTTGTCTTAAGAAAGCCGAGCAAATGTTCATCGCAACGCTGCTCAAGCCTCAAAAAAGACTTGTTCGACGCCAGGTAATTAGCACCTGATTCAACAACTTCATAATAGGGCGTTACAAAAAACAGCGGCCCCAGCGCTTCGTAGCCGAGCTCTAAGCCGCGGTGCAGCCGTTCAAGTTCAATATAGCCGCCCCCCAAGAAAACGTTACGCTGCTCAGACTCCGTGAATTTAAGCCGAAGCATTGTGCGAATGTTGGTCAAGTCAATCTGGATTCCGAAAAATCCGAGCAGGAAAATGCTTTTTAGCTGGCGAGCTTTTCTTAGATTATATTCGGCCTGCACGCGATCGATCGCGTAGTCGATGCGACGTATGTCCTTGTCTTGATAGTAAGCGAGCACCGCCTGTTCGGCTGCGGCCTGCAAATAGTCCGGCAGCAAATCGTAGTTTTCCTGCTCAAAGACCTTCTCGAACTGCTCGGGCGGGAAATTGCCGTCGCCACTGTAATCGGCTCCCATCGGCCTGTGAGTCAGAGTTCTTCGCACCGCCAGCCGGAGATTGGCAAAATCGTCCCGCGTTCTAAAAAGTTCGGCAACGGACTTATCGAGCATCAGGTCCGCAAAAAGCTGACGCGCCGCGTTTCTCCTGGCTCGGAAAACATCCTCCACCTGTGCAAAATCTCTGCCGGCTCGCGGCACGGCGTATTCGGTCGCCGACAGCAAGTCAGCAGCCGACTCGAAGCTCTCGGCGTTGGCCATCTCCACAAGAATCGTTCTGGTGAGCATCTGCATCTCGTACATGCGCACCAGAGCCGTCTGGCGCACGTATCGCCAGTCGTCACCGCCCACAGGCGGGTAGGTATAAAAATCAACAATAGGTTGCTCCAATTTTGTGTGCTGCATCTTCCATAAATCCGAATATCGAAATCCGAAACAACATCAAAGATCAAATGCTCAAATGTTCAAAACTTGATCGTTTCGATCATTCAAGTTTTTTGTCATTCGAATTTGTTTCGGATTTCGAATTTCGTACTTCGTGCTTTTGATACTTTCTTATTTAGGATTTTGTATTTCATCCTGCAAACAGCTCTTTGGCCAATTCCATTTCCAGCTCTCTGCGTGCCTGCGCCAGTAAGACCTCGACAGATACATTGGTTCTTATCCTTCCGCGTTTGAGAATAAAACCACCCCCCAGGTCTTGCCTCTGGTCGGACAATCTCAGATTGCCTTTATTCTCGTAGGCCAACTGCTGATTCACCAGATCGAGCATCTCCTGGTCGATTCGATTTTCGTCTTTGTCAACGATCACCTCCTCCTCGCCCGTTTCCACCGCGCCCAGGATCAAGTCGGTGATGAGCTGGCGGTACTGGTCGTCCGGCAGATTTTGCAGTTGCTCGCGGGCCTGCTCAAAAACTTCGTCGAGTATTCTGCGTTTTTCTATGAGCAGCTCTTTGGCAATCTGCATCCTGGCGGCCGCCAGAAGATGCGATTTCTCGTCTTCTCCGGCTTTCTGCGCCAGCGCGTCGGTTTGCTCTTTGTACCGCGCCAATTGCTCATCGAGCTTAGCCTGCTCAGCAGCCAGTTTTTCTTGAGCCTGAGTTTTTATTTTCTCGGCTTCGGCTTTGGCATCAGCCAGTATCTTGGCAACCACATTTTCGGCGTCCATATTTTCGTCCCTCGTCGTGCGTTGCACATCGTGCGGGCAGTGCAGTACGCAGTACGCAATGCGAATTTATGCCACTTCGGGCCAACCGATGCCGTACAGCAGCATAAACAAAGTGACCAGCAAGCCAAGAATGGCGTAAATCTCGACCATCACCGCGAACACCACGCCCGCCTTGAACGCCAGTTCGGGTTTTTTGCCCGCCATCAGGATGCCTGCCGAGGCGACCCTGCCCTGATAGATTGCAGTGATCAGACCGGCAAAAATGATAGGCAGGCAGGCCATCAGCACTTGCAGCCCGAGCATGAAGTTCACTTCCGGCAGGCCCGTCCCGCCGAAGAAATTGAGCTTGATCATAACCATGAATGCCGCCAGGAAGCCGTAAAAACCCTGCGTGCCCGGCAGCACCACCATAATGAAGAATTGGCCGTACCTCTCGGGTTTCTCGCTCAATATGGCGGTGGCACTCTTGCTGGCAACGTGGATGCCCAGCGACGAGCCGATGCCGGGCAGTAAAACCGCCAAACCCGCACCCACCAATGCTAATACCATTCCTGACTCCATTGCCGAACCTCCCTTTCTTGTTCACGTTTAGCCCCGGCCCTTGTGGCCGATGGCTACCCCCCAGCAGTGCTGGAGGGTAATTACGATCCTTCCAGGTAAATATGTTTGAACTCTTTGTGCAACGGCTCGAAGGTTCTGCCGCCGCCGATCAGAAACTTCGGGAAGAACTCCACAAACTGCAGCCGCATGGTATGGACAAATGCACCGAGCGCCGACAAGATCAGATTGAACGCGTGGCCGCCGACAAAGATCAGTATCATAAGTGCGATGCCAATGCCGTAGGGAATCTTGAGCGTCAACTGGGCGATGAGATTGACGGCCATAGCCAGGCCGGAGCTGACCATCCCCAGTGCCATCAAGCGCAGGTAGCTTAGCACGTCACCGAGATAGAACACCGCGCTAAACAGGTTGTACGCACCGAGGCCGAGACGCCCGGCCCAACCGCCCTGCCGGTTGCTCAGCAGCACAATCAGCACGGCCGGCACGACCGCGAGCCTCCCGCAGAACCTGCCAATATCGGCGGGGACTACGCCGGCCTTGCTCAGGCCAAGTATCACCACGGAGTTAAGCATAACCAGCCAGGTCAGTTGCTCGAATATCGCCGCGGCATAATCTCTGACCCTGAGGTTGTGCACGAATGCGATCACCAGCCCGCTCATAAGCTGCGTGTAACCGAGCACAATCGCCAGGCCCAGCATGATTAGTGGCTTCTCCAGCGGATCAAACCACATCAGCTTTCTCCTTAGCGGCTCCAGGCCGGGCACAAATTGCCGGATTGCATCGCCGAACCACGAGCCGGTCAGCGCGCCAACAAATATGGCGAAAACCGAGCAGACGCCGAGCATCAAAAGCAGCTTTTTGTCGCCCTGCATCTTTCTTACAAGCAGCGCCGTCGCAGCGACCATGACAAGACCGTAGCCGGCGTCGCCCAGACATATCCCGAAAAACAGCGCAAAGAACGGTGCAAGAAATATCGTGGGGTCAACGTTGGAATGCTGCGGCATGCCATAAAGGCGGGTGATAAGCTCAAAGGGCCGGATGATCTGCTTGTTCTCTATCTCCACCGGAACCTTTTCATCTTCAGCCGGCTCGACCCTGCTCAAGCTCGAAGCTCCAAAACGCGAGACTATTTTTTCCAGACGTGAATAGTCCTTTTCTTTCATCCAGCCCTCCAGAACCACGGTACGCTGCGTTGCCGGGGCGGCGCCTTTGGTCTGCTCTCTGTTCAGCAGATTCATGTAATGATCGGAAAGGATTTCGAGCTTAAGCATATTTTCGGACAGCTTTGCAGCGCTGTCTATGTGGCTCTGCAATTGCAGTTCCTTCTCGTTTAGCTTCTCTTCATGCTGTTTTATCAACTCTGCTACGGTGCCGGTCATGGGAGCAAAATTGACCGGTGCAAATTCCGCTGCTCGCAGCAGCTTCTGCACTTCGGCGGCGTTTTCTTTCAGATAGACCACAAGACAGGCGGACCGATTATCCGTCTGTCCTATCTGCTGGATGGCCCCGCCCAGCTCGGCAATATGGTCCTGGGCCGGCTTGAGCTGCCCGGCGGGCATGAACCCCGCCTGACAGATCGTCCGCTCCAGCGGGCCAATCTCTTCTACCGGCGTTTGCAGCGACTGCCAAGGCTGCAGCTCCGGCAGAGCCGCATGAAGGGCCTCACGTTGGCCCTTTATTCTTTCTATCGCCGACTCGAGCTGCTCGCACCGCTCGATAGTCTTAAGGATTTGCTCGTCCGAGATAATCCTTTCGTAGGATTCTTCGTCAACAACCACACGCGGCGCCAGCATACTTACCAAGGCTTTTGTGGGGTCGCCGAAGCCCTGAAGAAACGCGATGCACTTCTGGAGCCTGCTCAACAGGTCCTCGATGTCCCTGGGTCGCTCGCCGGTCGCAGCCAGCTCAGGCGTGTCTTTGCTGACCATGGCCTCTTCGGCGTTGAGAATCTGGCAGATGCCCTCTCGCTGCAAGGCCTCTAGAAGCTCGGCCGCCTCACTCTGATGGCTGACAATCAGGATTTTTGCCATCGGCACAATAGCCATCGTTTGTCCTTATACCGGGACCTGATTTTGCGGTCTTTTCGCAAAATCCGAACCCAGGTAATCCATTACCCTGGCTACGGCCGCAGGCTTCTTACCTTCTGCCTTCTGTCGCAGCTCTTGACGCCGCTTTTCGGCCTGAGCCTTCAGAACCTCGATTTCCTGCCCGGCCTGCAATCGGCCTTGAGATACCGCCTCCTGGATCGCTTTTTTCCTCTGCCGCTCGGCCTCTTCCAGGCGCTGCTGCCGGCGCTGGCGAGCCTGCTCGGCTTGTTCGGCCACTTCGGCCTTGGCCCGCTCGGCAATCTGCTGCGCCTCGGCTTCAGCCTGCTTGATTCTCTTTATCAATTCCATTTGCGCTCCTGCCATAAGTAGCTAAAGAGCATAAATATACAGTACTGCCCCCGGCGGTTCAATACGTAAGGTTCAAATTTGCCAAATTTGCAGGCCTGTCTTGCCTGACTGCACCGGTTGCCATCCGCCGCAGCGCAAACAGAGACCTTCCTTATTGTTATCGCAGGACTTGGCAAGAAGTTTAGGACGTCCGGC
>CAZPJZ010000148.1:0-5867 GCA_964586995.1 uncultured Pirellulales bacterium
CAGGCGAAATGGCTCTCACAAAGGTTACAGACGGCCGCGAGACAACATTGGCCAGAAAAGCAATCGACCCTTCTGCTATGAACAGGTCAACTCTGGTAAGATTCGCCAACGTCGACCATCAGTTGATTTTCCAGGTCGGCAGAGAGAATTTGACCTATGACCTTGGGCTTGGCCCGGAGGACGCCGGCCCCATACAAGAGGATATCTCGCCGGAAGTCAAGATCTTCGGCGCAGGCGAACTGACGCTTTGGCATGTGGCGATTTTCAGGGACATCCACTATACAGCCAGGAAACCTGCCAACAGCGTCGATGAGGGGCGCGCCGTACAAGGCGATAGTTTCGACCTGGAAGAAGACGAGTTCTTCGTACTGGGTGATAATAGTCCCAACAGCGAGGACAGCAGGTGGTGGGACCAAAAAGGCATAGGAATCAATGGGCGACGGATCTATCGCGAAGGGACTGTCCCCAGAGACTATCTGGTGGGCAAGGCATTATTTGTTTATTGGCCGAGCGGTTTCCGACCGTTTGCCCGGTTTCCGTTTGCCGCGATTCCGAACGTGGGCCAGATGCGCTTTATCTACGGCGGCTCCACCAAAGGGGCCTATCGGGCGCATCTCGAGCAGTAAAGGACTGCCGGTCCTCGGCCATCCAGGCAAAACGTAGGATACGGTTACCAAGACAAAAAATTCAGCAAGGCAATACAAACTATGGAGGATAGAAACATGAAGCGGTTCAACAAGATTCTGTTGATTGCGACTGTGCTGATCGTGGGTGGCTGCATGGCAGTAACGGACGTTCATACGTTCGTCTTCGGGCGCAGTGATGTAATGGTAAAAGAGCTGCGCTGTGAGTACCGCGTTAATCCGTCGGGCATCGACGTGGTCGAGCCGCGGCTGAGTTGGACTTGCCAATCTGAGCAGCGAGGCCAGGAACAAAAGGCGTATCAGGTCTTGGTCGCCAGCGACGAACAAAAGCTTCAGAAGAACCAGGGAGACCTTTGGGACAGTGGAAAAGTCAGCTCAGATCAGAGCGCCCATGTCGTTTATAAGGGCAAGGCCTTGAGGTCACGAATGCGGTGCTGCTGGAAAGTGCGCGTGTGGGATAAAGATGGCAAAAGCTCAGACTGGAGCAGCCCGGCATACTGGACCATGGGGTTGCTGCAGGGCGAAGATTGGCAGGCTAAGTGGGTCGGCTACGACGCACCGGCACCACCCTCATACACACAAGAAGCAGCGATTGAACAAGTAAGCCTCGACGGCTGCAAGTGGGTTTGGTTTCCAGAGGGAGATCCTGCCAAAAGTGCTCCTGTTGGGACTCGCTTCTTCCGGCGGGAAATCAACATAGCTGCGAAAGTCAAACGAGCGAGCCTTGCACTGTTGGCAGATAACGAAGCCGTCGTCTTTGTAAATGACCGGGAGGCAGGAAAGGTTAGCGGCTGGAACAGTGTTGAGACACTCGATGTCACTGATCGGCTAAAAAGTGGAAAGAATATGATAGCTATCGCGGCCACGAATGCCGGCGACGCACCGAATCCAGCGGGGCTGCTCGGCAAGTTGCTCATCGAGTTTGAAACGGGCGACCACATGACCGTCGAGATCGACAACTCTTGGAGAGTATCCAGTATTGAGCAGGAAGGATGGCGGCAAGTCGATTTCAACGACAGCACGTGGGCCAGCGCCAGGGAAGTTGCTGAGTTTGGTGCCCGGCCGTGGGCAAAAGCAGGCCAGGACCGCCTGGTTTTACCCCCGCCGCGATATTTGCGCAAAATCTTCTGGATTTACAGCCCCGTCAGGCGAGCCACGGTTTACGCTAGCGCGCTGGGCCTCTATGAGCTGAGTATAAACGGCCAGTGCGTGGGCGAAGATTACTTCACGCCCGGCTGGACCGATTACTCCAAGCGAGTGTACTATCAGACATACGATGTCACCGACCTGCTCAGGAAGGGCAGTAATGCCATCGGAGGGATTCTTGCCGATGGCTGGTATGCGGGATATCTTGGGTTCGGCCAAAAGAGGGAGCACTACGGCAAGGACCCGCGGCTGCTCGTGCAAATCGAGGTCGAATACGCCGACGGGACCAAGCAGACTGTTGTCACCGACTCCACGTGGAAGGCGGCCTATGGTCCGCACCTGGAGGCGGACTTTTTGATGGGCGAGACGTATGATGCCCGCAAAGAGATGCCGGGCTGGGATAGGCCCGGCTTTGATGATTCTGCCTGGGGCGACGTGGTTGTAAGCCAGACGATTCCCGGCCTTCTGCAATCCTATCCCGGCGTGACAGTGCGAAAGCAAATGCAGATTGAGCCTGTAGAGATTACCGAGCCCAACAAAGGCACATTCGTTTTCGATTTAGGGCAGAACTTTGCCGGCTGGGCTCGGCTAAAAGCTAACGGACAGGCCGGAACCAAAGTCATGCTGCGCTTCGCCGAGGTGCTCAACCCCGATGGAACTATTTACACCACCAATCTGCGGGCGGCACGCTGCACCGATACTTATATCCTCAATGGAAGAGGAACTGAAACCTGGGAGCCCCTATTCACATATCACGGTTTCCGGTATGTCGAAGTGACGGGCTACCCGGGCAGACCCGGGATGGATGCCATCACCGGTATTGTTGTGCACTCCGATACACCGGTGGTCGGTTCGTTCGAGTGCTCTAATCCTATGGTGAACAAGCTCTATGAAAACGTAATCTGGTCGCAGCGGTCCAACTTCATCGAAGTGCCCACCGACTGCCCGCAGCGGGACGAGCGGCTCGGCTGGACGGGCGACGCGCAAATCTTCATTCGCACCGCCACGTACAACATGGATGTGGCGGCGTTTTTCACTAAATGGCTGGTTGATCTGGAGGATGCCCAGAACCCAAATGGGGCCTTCCCGGACGTCGCTCCACGCAAGGTCGCCATGGGCGACGGCGTAGCCGCCTGGGGTGACGCGGGCGTGATTTGTCCCTGGACGATTTACAAGGTCTACGGCGACAAGCGCGTCATCGAGAAGCACTATGAATCGATGAAAAAGTGGATCGCCTATTTGAAGACCAACAGCAAGGACCTGCTGCGGCCGGCCTATGGCTATGGCGACTGGGTCGCTGTAGGCTCAGATACGCCAAAGGACGTAATCGCAACGGCCTACTTTGCCTACAGTACGCGGCTGGTCTCCAAAATGGCTACGGTCATCGGCAGATACCAGGACGCCGAACAGTATGAAAATCTCTTCCAGCAAATCAAAGACGCCTTCAATAAGGCTTACGTCTCCGAGGACGGGCAAATAAAAGGCAACACACAGACCTGCTATTGCCTGGGGCTTTACTTTGATCTGCTTCCGGAGGAAAAACGCGAGCTTGCCGCCGGTCATCTGATCAAGGCTCTCGGAGAAAAAGACTGGCACCTTTCCACTGGCTTTGTCGGCCTGAGCTATCTGCTGCCCACGCTCACGCAAACGGGATATCTCGATATTGCCTATCGGCTGCTGAACAATGATACCTTTCCCAGTTGGCTTTACAGCATCAAGAACGGCGCGACCACCATTTGGGAGCGATGGGACGGCTGGACCGAGGAAAAAGGCTTCCAGGACCCGGGCATGAATTCATTCAACCACTACGCGTTCGGCTCGGTGGGGCGATGGCTGTTTGGAACCGTAGCCGGCATCGATACGGATGGCTCCGCCACAGGTGGACCAGGCTATAAACGGATTGTCATCCGTCCCAGACCGGCCGGAGGACTGACGTATGCCGGGGCAACCTACAACTCTATTGCCGGAAAGATCGAAAGCCGCTGGAGAATCGTGCGTGACACATTCACGCTCGAGGTGACGGTCCCGGTGAACACCACGGCCATGGTATATGTGCCGGCCAAGGATGCCGAAAGCGTGCTGGAGGGTGGCTGGCCTGCCAGCGCGGCAAAAGGAGTTCGCCTGGTCGCCGTGGAGGATAACGCTGCTGTCTTTGAAGTTGGCTCCGGACAGTATCGATTTGTATCTAAATACCCTCTTTGAGACGGCTGCGACCCCGCACTAAGTGCCCGTCATTTTCGAAGGGCGCTCACCACAGAACGGCAATTAGTGCGGGGTGGGCGTTGGGCCGATTTTGTCTATTGGGATCGGTTTGAAACCCAGCTTGTAGGCAGGGCAGTCGTTCTTCAGCCGAAGGTCGAGCTTGGCGCGGTCCACAAAGCCGGGGTCTATTTCTATCACGTTGTCCTCTAAGGTGACCAGATTCTTGTCCACGCCCTGCAGGTCCAGCCATCGGCCGCCGGAGCAGATGTTCCGCACGACCACGTTGCCTTTGGGCACCGCGGGGTCGTCTTGCAGAATTTGGGCCAACCTCGGATAGCGCTGGCTGTAGGGCGGCTTATCGAAGTTCACCGCCTTGAGCTTTTCGTACATGTGCCAGCCACCGCCTTTAGCGATATACTCTTTCGCCCAGCCCAGGCCGCGGGCGTCGATATGCACCGCTGGCTCACACTCAACGAAGATGTTATTCTCGACAATGTTGTCACGCCCGCCGCCGATAAAGGCCGCACGGCTTGCCCTGTAAAAGACGTTGCCAAAGATGGTCGTGCCGCTGGCGGCATCATCAAGATAGACCGCCATGGCCCCATGTGTGTATGGCCCGCGGATGTCGCGAAAGTAGTTGTAGCGGACGACGGTGCCGCGCGTGGTCCAGTCCCGCCCGGTGTAAAACGCGCCCACGTCGCCCGTCTCATAACAGACGTTGTGAACCTCATTGAATTCCAGCAGGTGGTCGTTGCCGCCGAACAGTATCGCGGTGTGCGGTCCATCGTGGATGAGATTGTGTGCTGCCCGATTTCCAACGCCGCTTATCCCGATGGCAGGCCGATAGGTTCTTGCCCATCGGCTATAGTGATGGATGTGATTGTCACAAGCGTAATTTTCTGCCGGCGTGAGCGTCTTGCGGTCGCCGCCAGTCAAGCTGATGCCGCCATCGCCGGTTTGATAGATGTCACAACCACGAACGCCGTTTCTGACGCCGCCATTGATAGTTACGCCCAAATTCCCGATATTTCGCAAGCAGCAATCAACAATGGCGTTGTCATTTCCACCTGCAACTTCGACAGCAGTACCGCGGATAAACTCAATCGTCAGCCCACGAATAGTCACGTGGGAGGCATCCTTCAGGGATATTACAGGCTCTTGCAGGACCGAAACGAATGTCTGTGCTCCGTCGAGCGGCTCTGGCGGCCAGAAATACAGGATGCCAGTTTTGCGCTCCAGGTACCATTCGCCCGGCTCATCCAATTCTTCCAGGATATTCAGCGCGTAGTATCGCTGTCCGGCTTTGTAGCCGTATACGCCGTGCGGTTCGTGCGTGGCGATTTCTCTGGCCTGCGTGTCGATGGATTTAATCTTCACGTAAGAATCCGCCCAGTCCCACGTCCAATAGCCGTGAAGCCAGGCATCATCTGCTTTGGCCCATCGCGTCGGGCGGTCATCTTCATAGGTGAACTTGCCGCCCTGCGCGCCGGCGGGTATGGAACCGATTTTAGCCCAGCCTTCATTCGGCCAGCGCGCCAACTGCATCGGCCGGCAGTCAAAAAACAGCTCCAGCGCGGCCGGATACGTCGGTCGGCCAAACCCGCGAGGCTTCAGCTCGCCAAAGTCCGCGACGCCCTGGGCCTTCAGGTCAACCTGCAAAATCTTATCTCGGCACGTTCTGTCTATCCGCTCGAGGATGGCCGGATCCTCGATCTGTCTGAAGCCGGTAATCTCTTTTCCGCCGACCAGTCGTACTTTCTCATCCTGGTAAGCCTGATAGATGATCGGTGCTCTCTCGGTTCCGCTATCGGCGTTCGTAAGCTGGAAAATCTCTGTTATGCGGTACGTGCCGCCGCGAATGAAGACGGTGACACC
>CAZPJZ010000149.1:0-5865 GCA_964586995.1 uncultured Pirellulales bacterium
TTGTGTTTGTCGGGCAACTGCGTTTGGTTCAGGGCCAGGCGGCAACCGGCGTCAGTCCCCAGGACGCCTCACGGCGCAGCCAAGAAGCTAAAAAGATGACCTACGCCGGCAAGGTGGTCGATGAACAAGGTAAGCCAATCGCCGGGGTCCAGGTCGGCCTGCACGAGATCGTATACGGTGCCACAGAGTCTTTTCTCAATGTGAATATAGTCGAAAAGCTTACGACGAACGCTGATGGGGCCTTTTCTTTTGGCGCTGCTAAAGGCGAAGATGATCGACAGGCGGTTGTCCTCGCCGACAAGCAAGGTCTGGCTATCGGCTGGGATAACTGGGAGATGCGGCAGGATAAACAGCAGGATATTACACTGAGTGCACCAAAAGAGCTGAGCGGACTTGTGGTCGACGAGGCCGGCGGTCCCATCCAGGATGCGGAAGTGAGCATTGCCTTTGCCATGGCCGGCGAAGGAGAGGGCCGGCGGTATGTGGCCGGCATATTCGCACCAAAGCTGCTTTCGGTCCAGACGGATTCGTCCGGCAAGTTCACGTTCAATAATCTGCCGGGCGATGCTACGTTCGAGCTGATGGCAAAGAAAGCAGGCCGGGCCACAACCAGCACTTTCAAGACCGCCGGATATGAAGGAGGCAAGCTCCAATTCGTCCCAGGGCAGACCGATATTAAGCTTACTGTGCCTATTGAGGCGAGGATTGAGGGAACCGTCGTTGAGAAGACAAGCGGCAAACCTGTCGCCGGCGTAAAGCTACTCGTGCTGGACCAGCAGAGAGGACTGCCTTTCGACACGCAAACCGTAGTCTCGAAAGAAGATGGAACCTTCAGCATCGATTCTCTCGCTGCGGGCAAGTACATTCTGCAGCTCCTGCCGCTCCGGCAGGGGTTGCCAGATTGGGTAACTGAGCAAGTCGAAGTCACAACCGAGACCGCAAAGACCGCCGCCGGCCTGAAAGTAGAAGTGAGTAAGGGAGGCGTGCTGGAGGTGGTTGTTAGGGAAGCGCAAAGTCAGCAGCCTGTCGAAAAAGCAAGTGTGACGGTTCGACGGCAAGGCGCCGACAGAGCTTCCGGAGTTCTCTGCGATGCAAACGGCATTGCACGGACGCGCCTGATGCCGGGAGATTACGAGCTACTTGGAGTCTACAAACAAGGCTACACACAAGCAAGGCGCGTGGAGTCTGTTACGCTTGAGGAAGGTGGGACAAAACGCGTTGAATGGGTTATGACCGGCCAGCCTAAGATTACAGGCGTGGTGCGGGACGACGCTGGTCAGCCGGTCGAAGGAGTCAAGTTCAAAGTTCTGCCTGGCGGAGGCCCGGAGGAGGCTACGTCGGATTCGCAGGGCAGGTTCGCGCAGACTTGGGACCCGCAGCGGTGGCGGTCCGAGCCAACCGCTTGCTATCTGGTGGCCCGGCACAAGGGGCGGAACTTGGCTGCTGCCGTCGAAATCAATGAAGATACCAAAACAGTCGATGTCAAGCTCAGACCCGGCGTGGTTTTCACCGGCAAAGTCGTAAACCCCGATGGCAAAGGTATTGCCGGCGCCCAGATTACGGTTATGCTCCGCGCATCTACTTGGGGGTCGAGCCTTGAGTACCGTGAGACCAAGACCGATGCGCAGGGCAAGTTCGAAGTCAGTGCCATACCGCCGGAGCATAGATATAACCTGACGGCGACGGCAGATGGATATGGCCAGAAACAGGTAGAAGTTCATGCCGATGACGCCGTGAATAATAGACTTGATGCAGGACAACTAGAACTGACGGTAGCAAATCTTTCAGTGTCCGGCGTGGTGGTAGATGTGAATGATGAGCCGGTAGCCAACGCCAGGGTGTACTGCTACGGGGATGGCCAGCCAGACCGTAATACGCAGACGGACGCCGAGGGCAAATTCACGCTGGATAAGGTTTGCGATGGGCGGATACGGATCAGCGCGAATGTCCACCGAGGCCAGACATATATGTACGGAAACGTCGAGACCGAGGGCGGCGCGACCGACTTGAGAATCGTCATCAGTGAGAGCAGCTCGAGCAGCCGCTATGTGCCAAAACAGCCGCCTTCGCTGGTGGGCAAACCGCTGCCCGAACTGAAACACCTGGGAATTGAGTTATCGCCGGAGGATACAAAAGACAATATAATGCTTGTGTGCTTCTTCGATATGGAGCAGCGACCGTCACGACACTGCATTACGCAGCTTGCCAAACAAGGCGAACAGCTCAAACAAAAGGGCGTAACGGCTGTCGCAGTGCAAGCCTCGAAAATCGATGAAAACGCCTTGAATGAATGGATCAAAAAACAGAATATCTCATTCCCGGTTGGAACGGTTGAAGGGGATATGGAAAAGACCAGGTTTGCCTGGGGCGTGAAATCACTTCCCTGGCTGATTTTGACCGACCGCAAACATGTCATTACTGCGGAAGGCTTCACGGTTACTGAGCTTGATAGGAAGATTAAGGAGGCCAGCGATGCGAACCAATAGGCGGCTGAACCCCGTCTTAAAAGACGGGGCTAAATATTTGGCCCCGCAATTTGTTGTGGGGTTCACACTATTATGTGCATTTGCAGTTCTAATCTGTTTCGCAAAAGGCGACGTAGACGCCGCCGGATTGGTCCGGGCGGTCCGCGAAAGCGAGAATTGGATACACAACATCGACACACTGCTGGTTCGTATTGAGAGCAAGTGGACCCCTGCTTCCGCAGGGGCAAGCTCTTCCGCGCACCAGCGGGCAACAGACACGGCGGTCGCACCTGATTGCAACAGTCGCGCCGAGCCAGATGACAAGTGTCCTGCCCCCGCGCCCAAGCCCAGCCAGCCTGCCCAGATTGGGCCCATGCCAGCCGGAATTCTCGAATACGCCATCGACCAGGCACGAGTGAGATTTCTGGACGAGCAGCCGCAGCGATGGCGCAGACTGAGGGTCTGGGACGGCAAGCAATTGATAACTCACGAAGAGTCTTTCCTTAACAATCGAGAGATCTACAACCTGAACTGGACAACACAGGGCAGCTTCGACGAACTGATGGCCTATCAAACCAGTTGGCCCCGGTCACAGCCGCACTCATTCTGGTGGGACATTAAAGATGTTGATGGACTTCTCTGCTACTATGGCCGTCCGGAGGAATTTGTGCTCACTGGCCGCTCTACCTACCGGGGCGTCGACTGTTACGCTTTGGAATTCCATCCACAGGAGCTGCGGGGGATAGTGGTGGGCCAATCACACCGGTGCGACTCGGGACCGGCAAACGACAATGAATACGGATATATTGGAGAAGTGCGCGGCTTGACCGATCAAGCTTACCGCTGGTACGTCGGGACGAAAGACCGCCGCCTCTACGGGCTGGTGTGGCTGGTCGGCAGAAAGCCGCACGTCGAGCACTGGATGTCGGATTACAGGGAGGTCTCGCCCGGCTGCTGGCTGCCGATGACTCAAGGTTACCAGCTCTATGAGCGGGATGACGGCGGTGAGCCTTACTTGCTGGCGCGCCGAGACCTTAAAGTTCTCGAGGTGCGCGTCAACGAAAGGCTGCCGGACGGACTATTTAAGATCGAGCTGAAAAGGGGCGTGACAGTAGTTGACAGCCGCTCCGGCCGCACCAGCCGATACACCTATGAACCCGAGCCTCCCCAACTGGTCGGTAAGGTGTTGCCTCGGTTCGAGGATATTGCGGTCGAATTGTCCCCTGAGGGGGCCAACAACGGGAAAACACTTGTATGCTTCTGGGACGTCCAGCAGAGGCCCTCGCGACATTGCATAATGAAACTGGCCGAACAAGCGGAGGATTTGGCCAGGCAAAATGTGACCGTTGTCGCCGTGCAAGCTTCCAAAGTAGATGCCAAAGTTCTGAATGAGTGGCTAAAACAATACGGAATACCCTTGCCAGTCAGCATGGTTCAGAGCGACGCCGAGACAATCAAGTATTCCTGGGGCGTGCGCTCGTTGCCGTGGCTAATCCTGGCGGACCGCAAGGGCGTAGTTTGTGCTGAGGGCTTCGGCTTGGACGAGCTCGGCAGCAGGATCGCAAAGGTCATCGATGCAGAACGCCGGGACCTGACGACTGCCAAGCTGTAGGATGGGCAACTTGTTGCCCATGCGGACTTTGTGCGACCGAAATATCAACATGGGCAAAAAATCTGCCTATTCCACGAATTTGAAATCTCCCCGTCTGCCGGCGGGGGTACCCCGGCCAGTGCCGGGGCTAAAGCTTACTACAAAGCAACAGTAGTGCCGTCCTTGTATGATTTTAATGCGGCCGTGAAAAGGCGGTGGGTCAGAGCCGTTTCCTCGGGCGTGACACAGCCGGAAAATTTCGTAGCAGGCACTCCCTTTTCAAGCTCATACAAGAATGCGGCCCACATCTGCAAAATTGCGTCCGAGACTCCGAATTGAAATATGCCGGGCGTTATGGATTTGAATGTCACCTCATGGCCCATATCAATTCTCTGCCAGGCCTGCTCGCCGCCATCATATTCCAGTACTTCGAGCGTGTTGGCCTCTTTAGTGCTGAATCTGGCACAGGCTTTAGTGCCCAATACCTCAAGATACCAATTGTTCTTTTGACCGGGGCAGATACGCTGCATCTTCAGAGCTAATGGAAACGGGCTTGCGGAATGCGAGTCTTTCGCTTCGCATAGAAGGGTCGCGTTGTCCCACGTCTCACAGGGCACCTTTTTGCCTTTTTCATCTGGGCGCTCCGTGATTATGTTAGAAAGAATCGCACGTACGTTCAGTGGCATCCAGCCCGCTCGCCAAGGCACGTAGCACACGTGTGGTCCCAGGTCTCCCATACAGCCGTACTCGCCGTTGTACTTGAGGGTTCGTTTCCAGTTTATAGGTTTGTCGGGATTCAGATCGCTGCAGTGCAGAAAGGCGGCGTTGACCTCAAGTATGGTGCCAAAGGCCGCAGCCTCTATCATCTGGCCGATCCTCTGAACCGCCGGGAAGAACATAAATTGCGAAGAACATCTCACGAAGCACTTGCGGTGCTTCTTGATGCAGTCTAAAATCGTGTCGTTTGCCTTTTTGTCGATGCCGAACGGCTTTTCTCCCATCAGATGCTTGCCGGCTTCAATAGCAGCACAGTAGAATTCTTCATGCAGGTTGTGCGGCGCCGCGATGTAGACGGCCTCGACATCCGGGTTTTTCAGAAGCTCGCGATAGTCATCGGTGACTTGTTTAATGGTGGGCAGGTTATCGGTGAACCAGTCTATTTTTTTGGCAGCAATAGTGCGATTGCAAATGGCAACGATCTGCGGCCGGACATTCATGTCAGGCAGATGGAACCAGCGGGCAGCAGCGCTGGCAAACTCACGGCCCATCGTGCCACAGCCGATTATTCCAAAGCGAATAGTCCTCATCGGCCTATTCTCCCGCCGCAAGCCCCGCGGGGCTGATGGTAAGGCAGACTACGGCATCCGTCACCGGCTGGGCCAGGTTGATGCCCAATCGAGTGGGTTTCTTGCGGCCGCTTAAATCCTCCTCGATGGTTTCGGGCCGGATTTCAAAACCTGCACCCGTAACTGCGATCTCCACGCGCAGAGCTTCCTTCTGATCATAAATCATCAGCGCTGAATCAGAAAGTCTCTTCCATTGATTGAACGTTATAAGCGCCGTGCCGAAATCACACGGCTTCGAGAAAGCCACCTCGTCTGTCACGCTCAAGGACCCCGCCCCAGGTCGGCAGTAATCAAACTTTCGCTGGAGCTTCTTGAGTTCCGGGACGTCGTAAGCGGAACAGATGTCCAGAACCAGAGTATCGGTGCTGTCGGTGAAGTCCTGGTGCACCACACGGCCGCGGGCCTGGCTGCCGGTCCGCTGCAACTTGCCGGCGACGATGGGCACGGGATGACCGAACGAATT
>CAZPJZ010000150.1:0-5864 GCA_964586995.1 uncultured Pirellulales bacterium
ACCGGAGTCTGTTTCTCCGCGATCAGTTCAGCAACCTTGTAGCCCTCGGTGCATTCATCGAGGATAATCCGCAATCCGTATTCGTCGGCGATGCGGAATGCCGTGCGGATGTCGATGGCCCTTCGAACTGTGATACGAATGGGGATTTCGGCTTCGAGCGCGGTGCTCAGCATCTCCATCGTTGGATCGTCCTCTGGGTGGGACTTGGCGTATTGCTGCGCGTCGAAGAAACTCTTGCGGAGCATCCAGGCCACGGCCATGCGCGTCGTGGGACGTCGGTAGTAGAAACTGTCAGGCCGGTTCCGCCACGGTATTTGGTTGCCGCGTGTGGAATCCGAGCCCATGATAATGTGCAAAGCGGCCTCATCTTTGATTATCATTTCGGAGGCGGTCTTGCCCACCGGCTTGATGACCACACCAAGACCGGCGATGAGATTCCTGCCCCCAGGAGGGACATAGAGCGTCGTGACACCCATCTGGAGACTGTGTTTGAGCTCCTTGCTCTTCGGATCGAGGGCCTCAGAGATGCGAAAGACCGGCGTGATCTCGTCCGACTGCTCGTTGAGGTCGCCTCGAACCGGATGAATCGCCCTGGCGTCAACCAGGCCCGGCATGGCGACGCTGCCGGCCGCATTGATAACGGTGGCATCATCCGGGATTGCGATCCCTGATCCGATGGCGGTGATTTTGCCGTCTCTTATCAAGATGATTCCATCGGTGATCGGGTCGCTGCAGATGGGCAGTATCCTGCCGGCTCTGATGGCAACGACCTGGTCCTGGGCCATGACCGATGTGGCCGCTGCCGGCACCAATAAGAGAATCACCAGTTGAATTTGGATTCTCACTTTTGTTCCCTTCGATAGACAATCTTGCCGTCGATAATAACCATTTCAATTCGCGATGACGTCTCGAGTGGGTCGCCGTCAAGTATGACCAGGTCGGCATCTCTTCCTTGCTGGATGCTGCCGAGTCGCGCAGCGGCGCCGAGCAGTTCAGCGGCGTTGATGGTCAGAGCCTTCAAGGCATCTTCACGGGCCATGCCGTACCGTACCGCCAGAATTGCCGAGGTTCTGACATCGCCCGCGTAAGTCTTGGGAGCGAACGATGCAAAGGCGATTTTCGCCCCCGCTCCAGCGAGCTTGCCAACGCGTTTCAAGTCCATGTCTTTGCTGTGAAGAAGCAGCGGGCCGCAAATCACCGGGATGTTGCGCTCGACAAGCATCTGGGCGATTTCATCGGCTTGGTGACCACCCACGAGGACTGCCTGTAAGTTATACTCATCAATGATGTGCAAAGCCGCGGTGATTTCGTCAATCGTCTGCGCGTAGACATAGGCGGGCAGCTTGCGCTGCGTGAGGAGGTTCAGGACCGAGGCTTCCGGGTCGAAGTCGGTGGGTGTATAGGTCTTGGCCTTGTCGAGATGCCCCTTGAGCAGTGTGATTAGGCCCGGCCTGGAGGTCGGCCGTCGATCCGACATCAGAGCGTCGTCCGCAAATGAGAGTTTGACGCCGGCGGTCTGTTTGACGAGCCAGCGCTGCTGGCTGTCGCCCGACAGTTTTACCACGGCTGCTTGGCCTCCAATCGGGTTTCTTGCGCCGGGCGCCAGCATGGCGGCCGTGACACCGCAGCGAATCGCTTGTGCCAGAGCCTCGGCCGTGGGATCAAAAGCATCGATAATCTGCATCTCAGCGGTGACCGGCTGCACCGTCTCGTCGATTTCGCCCAGCACGTCCAGCGATAGGCCGAGGTGGCTGTGCGCGTCGATGAAGCCGGGGACGACAGTCTTATCCTTTGCATCGATGAGCCTGATGTCGCCCGGAATCTCAGGGTCTTGGCCGACGGCGGTGATCTTGCCGTCTCGTATGATGATGACACCGCCCTCGACCACACCTGCGGTGACGGTCACGATTTTACCCGCGCGGATAGCCAGAGTCCGCTGGCCGTCAGCACCTTGGCCGGCGGTCTGCGATAGCGCCAGTGAAATCGCAACGAGTGAGAATACTGCCTTCTTCACGGCGTAGACTTCCTTTCATAGAGGATTTTTCCTTCGACCAAGACCATCTCGACCCGGCTGGCAGCGTCGAAAGGATGGCCGGTCATAATGACGATGTCAGCGTCTTTGCCCACGTCCAGGCTTCCGATGCGCTCGGCAACGCCGAATATCTCCGCAGGGGTCAACGTGATGGCTCGTAGAGCAAGGTCCTTATCCATCCCGTTGGCTGCGGCGATGGCTGCGGCCAGAGCAACGAACTTCGAGCTCAGGCCGTCCCGGCCCGATACGCCGATAGCTGTCTGGATTCCTCGTCCCGCCAGAATGGCAGCGTTCTGCAGGCTGTGGTTGCGATACTCCAGTTGCGGCATCTGGACAAAGGAAGTGGACACGGGGCCGACAATGACGGGCACCTTGCAACGAGCTATCTCGTCGGCTATCATATAGCCTTCGGTGCATCGGTCCAATATTAAGGAAAACTCGAACTCCTCTGCCAGGCGCAGAGCGTTCAAAATGTCGCACACCCGGTGGACCTCGATCTGCAGCGGTATTTCCTTTCGCAGCACTTTGGCCAGGACTTCATGCGTGGGATTCGGCCTGGGCTTCGCAGGTCTTTTCAGCTCCTGCTGTCTGTTTGCACTTGGCGGAGTGCCGTCTTTCTTGTCTTTCTGGTCCTTCTTTTCTTGCTCGGCCTTTTCCTTTTCGTATTTCGCCAGCTCCTGTTCATACCGTCGCTGGCGCTGCATGTAGGCCTGGGTTTCAATCAGCGTCTCGCGGAGATTTGCGTAGTCGTCCAGCCTGGCCAGCGATGAGGATTGATTGGCCGACGAAACGCCGATGGCTCCTTTCACGGCCACGTCGGTCTTGAAGGTCAGAGCCGCCGACGTAGTGCCTGCGTTAAGTTTCAGCACGGCGGCTCTACCTGCCAAGACGCCCTGGCTCGAAGGGGCGACACACACGGCTGTGACGCCCTGAGCGAGCACTTCCTCGTATCCTTCTATAAATGGATCTACCGCATCTATAATATTGAGTTCGGCGGCCCCTCCGCCGCGTCGCTCGCTAGCCATCACGTAGAGGCTGGATTGAGCATCCATCAACCCCGGCACGGCGACTTTGTCCTTTGCGTCGATGACCCGCGCGCCGCTGGGAACGACCACGTCACGCCCGACCGACCTGATCTTCCCGTCCTGGACCAGGATTGTCCCGTTTTCAATCGGGTCGGTGCTGATGGTAAGAATTGTCCCCGCGCGGATGGCGATTCGCTCCGCATGCGCGGGCATCGTAAGAAAAAGCGAAAGAGCAACGCTGATGACGCACGTGACGTTTCTGGCATCTACCATTTCTGGTCTCCGTATATAGGGAAAGCAATCCTATAGCCGCAAGATATTATGTCAAGTATAAACTGGCTCAAATTTGTGATGGCGGATAAAAAAAGCTAAACTGTTACTTGACACTCGGCAGCCTTTCATGAATAGGGCTGTGATCAAGTGGCACCGATTATGCCGCAATATCGAGATGGTACGAAACATGGCACCTACGGCTACTACGGCTGGACCTGCGAGCTTGCCTGGGCAGGAAGCTCGCCTCCGGCCTGGCCCGTTGTCTCAGCCATGATTGATATATCGGTGCTATAATCCGGATAGGAAAGCGAAAAGATCTTCTTGAAGGCCAGCTTGGTTTTATCTCGAAGCAGGTCCAGAACGTAGAATTCATTAACGTTTTTCAGCGCGCTGCTTCGGGCTTCATCGTCCAGGGCCAGCACTTCATCGGAGCTGAAATCCTCAATGATGTCCACCTTCCAGGGCACGTTCTCGGCTTTTTCCAGAGGCAGCTTGTAGAACTTTCGGTTATAAATCTCACAGCTCAGCACCCTTGGACAGGGTAGTGCAATCCGAATCAGCTTCTGTGAGTCATCCACGGTATAATCCAGCCTGTCCAGGTCAAAACCAACCTTAAGCTTGGCCGTATACCGCAGTAGGCCTCTTTTCCAGCGGACGGTAACAAGGCTGGTCCTTTTCTCTTTGATCTCCGCGACACCTTCGGTGATGTACTCCAGGACCGCCAATTCTGCTATAGCCTGGATAGATTTAATCAGAAACGTCGTTGTCTTTGACTCGGTCTTGGGCGCCCCGGCCAGTTTCCTGCCTAAAAAGAAAGCCAAAAGTCCTATGATTACAATGCTGGTGATGTAGATCGCGTACCACATTATTATCAACCATACTCAAACAGAAAGGCCATTTCTACGACAGACTGTAACACAAACCAACTACTGTTTTCAAGCCTCGGACGCAAAAAAATTCAAGCTGATTTCTACAGAATTCAACACCTCGGGGAAATATCCCCTAAGGGGTAATCCTGACGTACTTTGCGGATAAGATGTAGCCACGAAGACACGAAGTCACAAAGGACCTCTAAGACTCAGCCACGAAGACATTAACCCGCCACGGCGGGCAAGAGTCACAAAGGACGCCAAGCTCAAAAAACGAAAAGCTCTTGGTGTCTTAGTGTCTTTGTGGCAGAAATGCTGCGGCCCGGTGCTGCTGCTTCATTAACACTTGTCCCGACTTGGCGGAACGGATACAATCTTTGGGCAATGTGCCGGATGTTCATCCGTTTATGGGAAGAAGTCATCGCCATGTTGAAGAATTGCGTTTTCGTCATCGTGTGTCTCGCAAGCACGCGACCCATTCACGCGCTGGCCGCTTCCGTCGGCATCAACGACGCCGTCCCACAAGGTCGGGGGCTGACGGATACATCGTCCAGTCCCTTTGTGAAGTTTCGCGCCGTGGACATCGACGCCGTGAAGTGGATGCGCGGCTTCTGGGCGGACCGATTCACGTCATGCCGTGAGGTCATGGTTCCGAACATGTGGGGATTGCTCAGCGATCCAAACGTCAGCCACGCGTACAGGAACTTCCGCATTGCCGCAGGCTTGGAAAAAGGCAGGCACAGGGGCCCGTCTTGGAGCGACGGCGACCTGTACAAATGGCTTGAGGCGGCCGCCTCGGTCTACGCGGTCGCAAGAGATGTGGAACTCGACCGGCTGATGGACGAGGTTGTAGCCGTAATCGAGAAGGCTCAGCGTGAGGACGGGTATATTCACACGCCCGTCATTATCAAGCAGCGCCTCGGTGACTCCCAGGCGCGGCCTTTTCAAGATCGGCTCGATTTTGAAATGTACAATTTGGGCCACTTGATGACGGCCGCGTGCATTCATCATCGTGCCACCGGCAAGACCACGCTGCTGAACATTGCCAAGAAGGCGTGCGACTATCTTGATTCGGTGTTCGAGCATCCAACACCGGAACTGGCACAGAACGCCGTCTGTCCGTCCCACTATATGGCAGTGGTAGAGATGTATCGTACGACGCGCGACCGCAAGTACTTAGAGCTGGCCAAGAAGTTCATCGATATGCGCGACCTGGTGGCGCACGGGACGGACGACAATCAGGATCGCATTCCGCTGCGGCAGCAAACTAAAGCCGTGGGACACGCCGTTCGGGCCAACTACCTCTATGCCGGTGCGGCGGATATCTACGCGGAAACGGGCGACAGGTCCCTGCTGGATGCGCTGGAGAAAATATGGGCGAATGTCGTTTTTCAGAAAATGTACATCACCGGGGCGACGGGCGCGCTCTACGATGGGGCATCACCGGACGGCGTAAAGGACCAGAAGAGCATTTCGAGGGTTCATCAGGCGTACGGCCGTGAGTATCAGCTACCGAATACAACGGCACACAATGAAACGTGCGCCAATGTCGCCAACGCGATGTGGAATTGGCGAATGTTGCAGATCAGCGGGGATGCACGGTTTGCGGACGTCATGGAATTGGTGATCTACAATGGCGCTCTGTCGGGGATTAGCCTTGATGGA
>CAZPJZ010000151.1:0-410 GCA_964586995.1 uncultured Pirellulales bacterium
ACCGCGTCGGTTTTTTTCGCCGAAGCCCCGTCGTATCGGGGTTCCCTCAACCCATCCTGGATCTTCGGCCAACTTCTGTCTACATTGACCCTACCGGGCGCGTGATGGTGGAAATGCTCGGAGGGTTGGGCCATTTTGGGGTATATGCGTATCCCGCGGATTTCAATGAGCGCTGGCCAAATTTCGAGTACAGGAACAGAGAGCTTATTCCGGGGCTTTGGTACTACGATGATGGATACGACGGAAATCCAAGGTACCAAAAGAAGATCGAGGCATTGCTGAAAAAACGCAAACAACCGCATTAACATCAACATTCATAGTAAATCAGTACCGATTGCAGCCCGATCCATGATCCTGGCTGATAGCAACGCGGTCTACTACTATCACTTCGATGGTCTTGGCAGCGTGTT
>CAZPJZ010000151.1:420-5858 GCA_964586995.1 uncultured Pirellulales bacterium
CATTAGCATCAGCCGCCAAAGTTGTGGACAGGGCTAACTCCCAGGCACGAGCCGGCAAACTGGGACACTATCACCTACAAACTTGTGGTGAGCCCGTTCGACTACGCTCAGAGCCTGCCCTGAACAAAGCTGAAGGGGTAGACTCTGTCGAATCCAAACGCATCAGCCGCTCGTCTTTTATGCCGCGTTCGGAGATTATCTGGAACAGCGGGTCTTGATTACTGCACACGACGCCCATGCGATGAGGGAATTCCGCCGGTTCGGTTGCGAGGTTGCCACGGCCATGACAGAGGAAGAGGTCAGGATCTTCTATGGCTTCAACCTAACCCGGATGAGCTGGAACCAAAAAGGTGAATGATTAGTTCTCAAAAAATCGAAGTTGGGCATACTTTGAGAAGCAAAATGCGGCAGAGGCGCTCCAGGTCCCTGAGTACAGTGGAGACCGACGCGTGCTGACCCGGCGGTTCGTTCAAACCGTCCATGGACGCAAGATGGCGGTACACGTGCGGACCGTCAATGACATGAACGACATGCGGCGCATGGTGTACCTGGACGTTGACGGTGTCATCTCGGACTACCCGGACCGATTGAAGGTCATATTGAGTCAGTCCAGGTCCCCATAGTGTGGCCCCAACAGAAGCCGCACTGTCGTAGGAGCGGAATTGTAGACCATCGTTTAACCTGGTATGGGGCGGCCAAGAGCCGCTCCGCACCCTTCGACCAAGTTAACCCTCAGCCTGACCGAAGAGGAAGCCGAGGGATGCCTACATCATCAATCAGCTTCGACCAGAAACTGCTGACATCAAGGTTCCTGCCGGCGTCAAAGTAAAGAACTCAAACACCTTGCGCCCTCGGACAAGTATCAATGGTCGATTGAATTTTGAACTGTTGCCTTCGCATTCATTGTTGACTCTATTGATTACCAAGGGCAAAGAACCACCAGCAGGCCTGGACCGGTCCCGCCAGCCTGTCAGGCCAGCGCGCGCACCGATGATACCCAAAAACTGCCCTTTCCCGCGTTAGCCTGCTTCTTGGCCAGTTGTCATAAGTGTTCTTCATAACTAATCTTATCTCAGTTTCCTCAAAACTTGGAAACTGCGACGTCCTGACTATTTGTTAGCCGGTCGTTGGCTTGCCAACGGTCATGCCATGTCGGGCTAATAGCGGGGAACTGCACGCTATCACTTGACAACGGTCGTTTCATATCGTGATGAGGCAGCAGAGCAGCCTGCTTTCGTTTCCTCCCCTGCCGTTTATGGCCCATTGTCTTTTCAAATTCCTCTTGACGAAAGGGTGGTCAATTTGGTATCAATACATTACTTGGATCTGCGGTTTTCTGATTTCCGAGTTATTGGGTCATTAAGCCTTTGCAAAGGAGGGTTGCGTAGTGTCTGAGGTACACAGGTCTGAGGTGAACCTTGTGCCGGCGGACAGATTGCATACATTTGACTTAACCCCCATGTCGGAACTCCTGAACGAAGGAGGAGTGTTATGTGTAGGAAATTGGTTTGTCTGGTTTCTTTTATTCTGGCCTTCGGGTTGGCTCTGTCAAGCAATGCACTTGCGGGGGCAACGCAGTTTGACTTCGGAGGTGGTTTGAGCGCGACCTTTGGAGCCGGGACTCTTGACTACTACAACGGTGCGAGGACTTCCAATACCGTCAGTTTCGGCACGGCCAGTGCTTTCGGGCTGCCTGCTCTGCCGGGCGGCGATGCTACGGTGATGCGGTTTCCGGCCTTTGCACCGGATCAGGGGCTTTTGCTTGAACCGGCATCGGGTGCGAACGGCGGAGGAGAGTATATCAATCAGTACACGATGATCTGGGATTTGCTTATTCCGGACGTCAGCGCCAACTGGTTCAGCTTTTACAACACAAACGCCACGAACTCCAATGACGGTGACTTCTTCATGCGGCAGGACGGAGGTATCGGCATTAGCGGCCAGTATCACGGCAAGGTCAACTCAGGCCAGTGGCATCGCATCGCAGTTGTCTTGGATCTTGTAGCTGGGACAATGGCCAAGTATATCGACGGCGTGCATGTTGGCACCCAGGCTGCCAGCGGCGTGGATGGTCGCTGGGCGATGTATACCACCGGCCACGGAATAAACACATACCTGCTGACCGACGAGGACAATGAGACCAACAGCGGCTACATCAGTAGCTTTTGCTTTGTCGACAAGGCGCTGGACGCTTCGACAATTGCAGGGCTTGGTGGACCGGACGCCGACGGCGTGGGCATTTCTGCGTTCGCAAAGGCCGATAATCCCAATCCGCCTAACGGCGCGAAAAATGTAATTACGCCGCTGGTGCAGTGGACTGCGGGAGCGGGTGCCGCCTTCCACGACGTGTACTTCGGCACTAATCCGACACCGGGCACGGCCGAGTTCAGAATTCGTCAGTCCGTTGGCAATACGCTGTACTGGCATGACGCCGGCATTGTTCCCGGAACGACTTACTATTGGCGGGTCGACGAGGTTGAAGTCGACGGCACCACCATACATACAGGTGACATCTGGAGCTTCACGGCTGCGAGCTCGACCGCCCACAGTCCGGACCCGCCGAACGGTGCCAAATATGTACCCACCGATCTTACCCTTAGCTGGGGTACAGGGGCGACAGCAATTACGCACGATGTGTATTTCGGAACCGATCAGGCGGCTGTGGCTGGAGGCACCGGCAGCACGTTCAAAGGTAATCAGGTAGGCACAAGCTATACACCTGCGGGCTTGGCGAACGACACCACTTATTACTGGCGCATTGATGAGGTTGAGGCCGGCGGGGCCAAAAAATATAAAGGCGAGGTCTGGAATTTTAGAACCAGACCGGTTATGTCCGTTGTTGATCCCAATCTTGTCGGGTGGTGGAAGTTTGACGAAGGTTCTGGCGCCACTGCTCTTGATTGGTCCGGCCACGGCAATCATGGGACCTTCGTTGGTCAGCCGCAATGGGTGGAAGGAATTATAGACGGTGCATTGAAGTTGAACGGAAATGACTTCGTTAGAATGGACGGTGTGGCTGACGACATGACGGGCAACAATATGTCGATGGGCGTATGGGTCAAGTTCACCAGCCCCCGCGAAGAAGGCATCTTCTGTGTTAACACCAGCACCGGCGGCAATGTGATCCTGATGGAGCATTATGGCCCACAAATATATGTGTGGGAAACCGATTATGACGTTTGGAGCGGCGTCGAATTGGATGACGGTGAGTGGCATCACGTGATGTACACCAGAAGCGGCTCGACAGGGTCTCTTTACACCGATGGAGTCCTACGGGGTACACACACAGCCGGTTTCACTCTGAGTCCGGACGACCGGTGGTCAATAGGACAGGAATGGGATAGTGGCGGCCCGAGTGAGTTTCTTATTGGCGCTGTGGATGACGCCCGCGTCTACAAGATAGCGCTGACACAAGCTCAGATTGCCCAGGTTATGAGGGGTGACCCGACACTTGCCTGGAATCCCAAGCCTGCCAACAATGCCCTAACGGATATAGAACGCGCGCTGCCGCTTACCTGGTCGCCGGGCGAAAAGGCCGCCCAGCACGATGTCTACTTTGGTACCGACAAGACCGCAGTGGACAGTGCTACTACCGCTTCAACGGGCATCTATCGAGGCAGGCAGGCCGCTGCCAACTATACTCCGCCGGAAGGGGTTCAGTGGGGCGGCGGGCCTTACTATTGGCGAATCGATGAATACAATATCGACGGTACTATCAGCACGGGAAGGCTCTGGAGCTTTATGGTAGCCGACTATTTAACGGTGGATGATTTTGAGGACTACACTGACGATGTCGGCAACAGAATCTTCCAGACCTGGAAGGACGGCTGGGGCTACAACGAGCCTCCGCCCGGCTACGCCGGCAATGGTACCGGCTCAGGCGTGGGCAACGCCCAGCCTCCCTTTGCCGAGCAGACTATCGTTCACAGCGGCAAGCAATCGATGCCGTTTGAATATGTCAACGATGGTTCGACGGCCAAAGCGTTGTATTCAGAGACTCAGCGGGAGTGGGCCGTCCCGCAGGATTTCGCCAGGAAGGGCGTCAAGGCGCTGACGCTGTGGTTCAGGGGCTATCCCGCGTCTGTCGGCAGCTTCAGCTTTAATCCAGGAACAGGCATTTACAGGATAACTGCTGCGGGCGAGGATATCTGGAGCACTTCCGACCAGTTCCACTACGCTTTCAGGCGGCTGTCGGGCGTCGGCAGCATCCAGGCAAAGGTCCTCAGCATAACTAACACCGACCCCTGGGCAAAGGGCGGAGTTATGATCCGCGATACGCTTGAGCCGGGTTCGCCACACGTGATGATGGTTATGACGCCTGGCAATGGAGTCGCCTTGCAGTACCGCGGCACAGCAGGCGGCACCAGTGGCAATGCCAACCAAGGTGGAGTTGCCGCCCCCTACTGGGTGAAATTAGAGCGCGGCCTGGCTGGCTCGTTCACGGCCTATCATTCGTCCGACGGTAAGGCTTGGACCCAGCTTGACCAGCCTGTCAGCATCGGGATGCAGTCGGAGGTCTACATAGGACTGGCATTGACAAGTCACGATCCGACTTTGACATGCGAGGCCACATTCTCCGATGTTGGGACTGCCGGCACGGTCACCGGTCAGTGGCAGTCGCAAGATGTTGGCATCACCAGCAACGATGCCGAGCAGTTCTATGTGGCTCTGGAAGATACCACTGGTAAGAACGCAGTGTTCAGGCATAAGGACCCCAATGCGGTGCTGTTGGACACGTGGCAGGAGTGGAACATTGACCTGAAAGAGTTCAGCGACACTGGCATGAACCTGTCCGGCATCAAGAAGATGTACCTGGGTGTTGGTGATAGGGGCAATCCAAAGGCCGGCGGTTCGGGAATATTGTATTTTGACGATATCCGCCTTTATCGGCCCAGATGCGTTCCTTCGGAGGCCCGACCGGATGCCGATTTAAGCGGCAACTGCGTGGTTGATTACGCAGACCTTGATATAATGGCTGGGCAGTGGCTCCAGGCGATACCACCTGCGGGGGCTTTATCTGCTGACTTGAATGCTGACAAGAAGGTTGATTTGAAGGACTATGCTAAGTTAGCTGATGCCTGGCTTGAGGAGCTCTTGTGGCCGTAGCTGCAAATTCCCAAGGTTTTTTCTTGACGAAATTGCGGCTAATCTGGTATAAATACGCGTGTGAAGGTCTTTGGATACCGTCTTGCAAGATGTGGTATCCCTTAGTAAGGAAGGAGGAAAGATGAAAAGTACGATTACTACTATTATTTTTGTGGTTCTTGCAACTGCCGGTTTTGCCAGAGCGGATGTGGTACTGCCAGAGGGGGTAACAGGATTCTGGGAATTCAGCGATTCTACAAATATCGCGCATGCAACGATTGGCACGGACCTGGGACTTCATAACGTCAGCGGGTCTGACTGGGTGCCGGGTGGACTCGGCGGAGCCGTCTATG
>CAZPJZ010000152.1:0-3610 GCA_964586995.1 uncultured Pirellulales bacterium
TCCTCTCGAGTTGGCTATAGCGTCTATCGGTCATAAATCTTATCCTCACCAGGGGATACGATGTTCCTTTCCCATTCCAAAAAATTGGCAATGTTTGCCTTGACTATCCGCCTGACAACATGTATCATTATGCGTAGTAAGTAGCGCTTTGCTCATTTGGAAATTGGAGGGCTATCATGGGCAAACAAAGGAGGTTTATCCGCCAGACGGACGGCGGATTTACGTTAATAGAGCTCCTGGTTGTAATAGCCATCATCGCGATATTGATGGCGATCTTGATGCCGACACTGCAGCGAGCAAGGGAGCAGGGAAAACGCGCAGCTTGTATCAACAACTTGCACCAGTTGCAGCTTGCCTGGGGTATGTACGCGGATGAGAACGACGAGAAGCTGGTCAATGGCGCCATAGGCTATAGCAACGTCCAGATGTCCTGGGGCGACCACAGAAATGAGCAGGCATGGGTCGACGAGTATAGTAACACCGATACGGTCGCTCAGATAAGAGGGATAAGGAACGGTGCCTTGTGGTCTTATTTGAAGGATGAGGCAGTCTACCGATGTCCGACGGGGCGGCGCGGACAGGCACTGACATACGCCATAATGTTCTCCATGAACGCCGTCAATCACACCTGGACTCAGGGAGTCAAAGGTGCACACGTCAAGAAAAGGAGCGAGATCCATAATCCGGCACCGGCCTACAGGCTCGTTTTCATCGACGAAGGCTATATGACTCCGGATGCTTATGCTGTCTATTATCATCTTGAACAATGGTTTGACAGCCCTCCGGTCCGGCACGGGGATGGGACAACCCTGTCCTTTGCAGATGGGCACACCGAACACTGGAAGTGGAAAGGCGTCGACACAATAAAGCACGCCAGAGATGAGGAAAACACTGGGCCCCAGGTGGGGTGGAGACCAAACACAACCGAGGGATTCCAGGACCTGTACATGATGCAGAGGGGCTGCTGGGGCAAATTAGGTTATACGCCAACTCATTGATGGTCCTTACGTGATACGCTCGGCATACCACTTATACGGACACTTATTTATTACACATTCATTAGCTCGCCCAGAGCTGTCAGGGTCAAATCAATATCTTCGGCGCTGATTCCGTAGTGAGTCACGGCCCTGAGCCGACGCGCCCCCACAGGCAGCAATTTGATCCCTTTGCTGGTAAGTTCTGTCACGAGCCTCTCCGCAGTCAAGTGCTCGGCAGCCAGCTCGAAGTAAATAATATTCGTCCGAATCCGTGTCAGGTCGACGGCCAAGCCCTCGATCCGGGCAATGCCTTCAGCCAAACTTCGGGCGTTTTTATGGTCTTCGGCAATTCTTTCGGTCATCTGTTCCAGAGCCACAATACCCGCAGCGGCGATGATGCCGCACTGGCGCATCCCGCCGCCTAAAATCTTGCGGTTTCGCCGGGCCTGGGCAATGAACGCTTTCGAGCCACATACAACCGAACCGACCGGCGCCGAGAGCCCTTTTGAAAGGCAGAAGCTGAACGAATCGACGTTGCGGGTCAGCTCCTTGACGTCCACGCCCAGAGCCACAGCGGCGTTGAATATCCGGGCACCATCAAGATGCACCGCCAGGCCTCGCTTTTTGGCCAGCGCCGCCACCGCGTCCGTGTATTCAGGCGCCAGCGGTGAGCCGTTACAGCGATTGTGGGTGTTCTCCAGACAGATAAGTCGAGTCCGCGGAAAATGCACATCGTCGCCGCGAATAGCGGCCTCGATGTCTTCCAGCCGCAGGGTCCCGTCAGGTTGATTGCTGACGGTACGCGGATGTATCCCACCCAGAGCGGACATTCCCCCCGCTTCGTAGTAAAAGCTGTGCGATTGGTCCCCTAAGATGACCTCCTCTCCGCGGCCACAATGGGTAAGAAGGCACACCAAGTTGCCCATTGTTCCGCTGGCGACCAATAGCCCCGCCTCTTTTCCCACACGCTCGGCGGCCATTTTCTCCAGACTGTTGGTCGTGGGATCCTCGCCGAACACATCGTCGCCCAGCTCAGCATGATAAATAGCCTCGCGCATAGCCGGCGTGGGCAACGTGACCGTATCACTGCGTAAGTCAATTGTTTTCATTAGCCAGATTCCAGATAAAATGGTTAATAGTGGGCCGCGTGGCAAGCTTTCAAGATGCCCGCTGCCGTTTTGCCTCGCCTGCCTCGCGTCTTGCGATGCGAGCGGGGCGGCGGGCAAAGACGAAGTAGCCAGCGCGTTAAGCATGCCCTGTCGGCCAAAGAATTTTGCTGCGGAAGATTGGACCTGGCAAGCAAATTTCGTAGAATTAGCCTTTCAAGGATCAGTGACCTAAATAGAAAGTCCGGCCCCCCAGGTGCAAATGTCAGAGGGTTCCCGCCGGGCGAGGCCCCAAAACAAGGAGAGCGCTTTATGGAACGCCAGATGAATCGGCGACAGCTTCTCAAAGGTGTCGGCTCAGCAACGCTGGCATTGTCAGCAAGCAAGACCGGCTTTATGACCGCGGTGGCAGGCCAGCGAAAAAAGAGGCCCAATTTCCTGTTTATTCTGATCGACGATATGGGCTGGTCGGACCTTGCCTGTTACGGCAGCAGGTTCCACGAGACGCCCAATATTGACCGGCTGGCTAAAAATGGCATACGCTTCACTGACGCCTACGCAGCCGGGCCGGTCTGCTCTCCGACCCGCGCCAGCATTCTTGCCGGGCAATATCCGGCAAGAGTAGGCATCACGGACTTCATTCCGGGCCACTACAGGCCCTGGGCCAAGCTGACCGTGCCGGAGAACCGCCTGGAGCTGCCTCTGGAATCTGTGACCTTCGCTGAGGTTCTCAAAAAGCATGGTTACGTAACAGGGTATATCGGAAAGTGGCATCTGGGCGGCAGAGAACATGGGCCTGAGCAGCAGGGCTTCCAAAATATCGCCCCAAAGGGCCGCAATCAAAATGATAAACAGGTCACTCGCTTCACCGATGCCGCCATTGAATTCATCCGCAGCAACGCAGAAGAGCCATTTCTGCTTTTTCTGTCTCATCACTCCGTGCACATCCCACTTGAGGCTCCAGCAGAGTTGATTGAAAAATATAAAAACAAGCCCAAGCCTTCTCAGGGCGTCAACAATCCGGTGTACGCAGCGATGGTAGAGCACCTGGATAGTAGCATCGGGCAAATTATCAAAATGCTGGATGAGCTTGGTCTGGCGCAGCAGACGGTGGTTATCTTTTTCTCCGACAATGGCGGCTTGTGGCGGCGGTATGACGGCCAGGGGGAAATTGTCACCACCAATGCTCCCCTGCGTGCTGAGAAGGGCACTCTGTACGAAGGCGGAATCCGCGTGCCTTTGATAATTCGCTGGCCGGGCACGATCAAATCCGGCATCTGCAACGTCCCCGTTTGCAGCAACGATTTCTACCCCACTTTGCTTCAACTGGCAGGAGCAAAGGCCGATCCGAGCCATGTGCTGGACGGCGAAAGCATCGTCCCATTACTTACGGGCAGGCGTAAATTTAAGCGCGACGCGATATTCTGGCACTATCCGCACTATCATCATTCCACACCGGCAGGCGCCATCCGTCAGGGTGACTGGAAGCTAATTGAATTCTACGAGGATGGCCGAGTCGAGCTTTAC
>CAZPJZ010000152.1:3620-5841 GCA_964586995.1 uncultured Pirellulales bacterium
AAGAAATGCCGGCCAAGGCTGCCGAACTCAAAGAAAAACTTTCTGCCTGGCGGAAATCAGTTGGAGCAAAGATGCCGACGCCAAATCCTGATTACGACCCGGATAGAGCCGGCGAGTGGGGCATGCGGCAGCCAAGCAAATCTGCCAAGTGATCCGGGATTTGATGAGATTGTGCGTATAAGAACGAGAGTATCCCTATTTTTGCCATGACAGGTACAGCGATAACTCTCGTCCTTTTACGCTCCTGTGCTGCTGCGGGTCCTTATACGTAGTTCTACGTACTTTTGAATATTTCGCATTTTTCTATTTCTTTCTTGCCTTTTGGGACAAGCCCGAGCATAATACTATTTGCTGAAGCGGCGGCACAACAATAGATTGGATTGGCAAGAAACGAGCCGGTTGGGGCGAAGTGCCGATAGTGCTTCGTCGATGCATCTTGACAAGCGAAGCAAAAAATTTTCGTGAATTTTTGAAAATTGCATCAACTCTTGCCGCGTGAGAATCGCCTTTATACAAAACAGGGGGAATGTATGGGCGTGTGGCGTGCAGGAAAAAGTCGCCGATGGCGTGTCGAGTGGGCCTCAGCCGGACCGAAGAGTTCGCCTACAGGTTCCCAGACGGCATCCGAGCGTAAATGGTTCTCCTATAAGCACTTATCAATTGCCAATCTGAATGGTTTCACCCTCATCGAGCTTCTCGTAGTGATTGCGGTCGTTGCACTGTTGATGGCCATATTGCTGCCGACGCTACAGCGGGTAAGGAAACAGGCCAAAGCGGTTAAATGTCAGGCCAACCTGAAACAATGGGGCACTATCTGGGCGACGTTCACGCTCGAAGACGACGGGCATTTCTCCGGCCCTTGGGCTCTCGATGAGCCGTGGCCTCCTCCTGGTGAGCCGTGGCCTGTTGGGTCGCCCCGGCCTGACGGGCCTCCTTTGGGGCCTTGGTGGGGCTGGGGGGTTCCGTACTGGGACCGGCATTTGTACGATCAGACCGAGGGCATACGCTACTGTCCTATGGCCACAAAACCTGCAAACCCAACTGGTCAGGGCAGCCCGGCGGGCGGAACGTTCTTGGCCTGGGGCAGGTCTTGGCCGGACGAGAGGTACCCGCGAGATGATCGGGGCAGCTATGGCACAAACTTCTGGATTTATCCGAGTTCCTGGTGGTACCGCCGTGCGCATGAGCGCGATCCATATTTCTGGAGGACCCCTGACGTTAAGGGTGCAAATAACATACCGTTGCACTTGGATAGCTGCTGGCCGTGGGACTGGGTGCATGATACGGACTCCCCTCCAGACTGTGATGCTGTGCCTACTGGAGATATCCGACAGCGCTGGCATTCTTTCTGCATCAATCGGCACGATGGGTATGTAAATGGGGTTTTTTTCGATTGGTCGGTTCGAAAAGTCGGGCTGAAGGAGTTGTGGACCTTGAAGTGGCATCGGCAGTACAACACGGCTGGCCGCTTGACCAAAGCGGGCGGTGTAAAGCCGGAAGACTGGCCCAAATGGATGCGAAGGTTTAAGGACTACTAAGGCGACCCGAGCACCATCTCGCCGCTGAATTTCGTGGCCATTCGGGCTCTGTATTGCTGGTCTCAATCTCAGTACGCTTGCCGCATTTCATAAAGAATTCTCTTTCAAAGTTGTTGCCCTGCACGTAAGCTCTACGAATCCAGAGCAACACAGTTTTGCCTTGCCCATTTGGGCGGGTGTATACCCGCTGAGAACGCCAGGAGTTCAGAGAATAACAAATAATATCTGCTCGGCGAACTCTGCGACCTCGGCGGTAAGGAGTTCAGTTACCTGACGGCGGCTGTTATGTTAAATACTCGGGCGATAACATTCTTGTTGACCGTTCCTATCTTTCTTGTGTCCTTGACCATCCACGAGTACGCACACGGCTGGATGGCCTACAGATACGGCGATGACACCGCCAAGAGAATGGGCCGGCTAACGCTAAATCCTCTGGCGCATATCAGTCTGCTCGGCACTATCATCTTGCCGCTTCTGGTGCATTTCGGCTGGGCAAAGCCCGTGCCCGTGAATTTTTCAATCCTGAGCAAGGGCCAGATCTTCAAGGTGGCGGCTGCCGGGCCCGCCGCCAATATATTGCTGGCTCTTTCTTTGACCATTGCATTCCACCTTTTCCGCTTAGAAACCATACCGCTGCTGAGTAGTTTTGTGTCATTGGCCGTGCTGCTTAACCTCATCTTAGC
>CAZPJZ010000153.1:0-5834 GCA_964586995.1 uncultured Pirellulales bacterium
TGATTGCCGCGACACACGTATACGCCAATATCAGCATCGTAAACGGGCTTCATGGTTTGCACCCAGACCCGCAATTGGCGTTCAAATTCTGCCGGCCCGCCACCCGTTATGCCATAAACCAGATCGCCCGGAAACAGGATCAAATCCACATCATGGCTTATGATCTCCGCAGCCAGCTCCTGGAGAATGGTCTTGTTGACCCCATCGTCGGTACCGCGACTGTCGCAAGTCACAATGAATCTCCACGGCGCCTCTGCAAAACACATAGAGCAGAACACCGCCAGAAGACATATCGCGCACACCGACTTGGCTGCCTGTGTGTCGACTCTGTGACCTTTTCTGCTCATGTCTTTCATTTCGTAAGGGCCAGAGGCCGTCTTAATCACAATCCGGCTGAAGTTATGCTCACACTCAATGGGACCGAAAGAACCTTTTTCTACGAGGAGGTTACTCGGACTTGTTATCTTGTTGTGCACGCCAATCGGCCTGGCGATTCTTGTGATCAAGAAGAATTTGTAAATCGTCGACGTCGATGGCGCCGTCCGTGTTGACGTCGCCAAGCAGATAATCCCCTGGAGACCTAATGCTGGCTATCCAATTGTCCAGCAGAGCCGCAAGATCCAGCTCGTTGACAATGCCGTCTGCATTGAGGTCGTGCCAAAAGATGCTGTCGCTATCATGGCTTTGGCCGACCGTCCAGGCAAGACCGTATCGCTGCGCGGCCTCCGTCTGCGGCCTCTCGTCCAGATCGCTATACAAAACGATGATCTGGTAGTTAGTGTAGTCGGGCAGTGCCGGGCAGTAAATATGCTCCACGTTGTCAACTGCGCTGTCGCTGTAATCCAGCAGGCGGTCACTGTCCCGGCTTTGAGGATCGATTGCCCACAGCTCAAGTCTGAGATTGCTGTCCTTGGCGGTATCCGGCTCAAAGGGGTAGGCTCTACGGTAATGCCTGTTCCAAGATAGTGTGACGGTGATAAATTTGTCCGCCGGCTCTGCAACGGTGATGGTATAGACGTTGCCCAAGGTTCTCTGTCTATCCAACTGGTTCAAGTCCCAGCCGGTCGATGACACTTCGCCCGGTCCGCTTTGCCCGGCTACCAGATGCTGATAGGCGCCCAGTGCATTTAACATGCCTGCGCCCTGGATGTAATCGAGAGGAACAACATGGTCGTCGTCGCTTCCGAGGCGTCCTTTGTGCCAGTAAGGCAATTTGGTTGCCGAGTTCATCAAGATAGCTTTTATGACACAATTTCCGCCCTGTGGCGACACTGCCAGACTCAAGCGCGGCTCTGCTTTAGCCTTTTGAACGAGCAGGCCGACGGTGCCAGCAACTATGGGGGTTGAGAAGCTGGACCAGTTCCCGGTCAATTCATAGAGGTCCGGGGCGCTTGTGCTGGCGGCCAGGCAATTGCCCGGAGCCACGATGTCCGGCTTGCAGCGCCCATCGGCCGTCGGCCCGAAACTCGAATGCTGCGGATAGGCCAGCGCGAAGTGTGACAGGTTGGTGGCAAGATTCTCGGTATTGACCGAGCTGACGACTCCCACACCGATGACGTTCGGCCCCGCACCCGGATATAACGGAGGGTCGGAAGCGCTTGAACCATTACCAATGCCGGCCACTACGAGCAGGCCGTAGCGCTCGACCAAGGAGTCAATTCCCCTTGTCCAGGAGTGTTCAAACTGGCTGCCCATGCTCGCGGTCACAACGTCCGCCTCCGGCGGCACGTGGGGAAATACATTATTGACCAAGAAGTACCAGAATTCATAGACGTCGGCCCTTGATGCCGGTGCCACACCTTGATAATGAAATGGTCCTAAGTGGAGATTAGACGCATCGCGGTCCTCGCCGAGCAATATCGAGCAAATAGCCATCGAATGCAGTGAAACACCCGCCGGCAGTTGCCCCAGATCGTGGAAGGTCAATTGCTCGGCCTGAAAACACCTGTGCGCAGCGCTGGGACGGTAATCGTTCTGAGGCTCACCGTTCAGGTACGTAACGCTCCGGCAGATGACCGCGAACCTGACCCCTGAGCCTGTCAAGGCCGGCTCTATATGCCTCAAGGCGTAAATGCCGACGTGGTTCAGACCCTGCGGCTGCAGCACATTGCCAGCTTCCAGCCCTGCAGCTCTTGCGACGGTGAGCGCAGAACTCAGCCACACTGCCAAACAGACCGTCAGGCCCAGCACAAGCCTTTTTTCAGCCGTCTGCATCAACGCCTACCCCGGAAATGGCCGTAATACCCCACAAAAAAAACCTGCTCTCCATCTTGCCAACCTCCCTGATCTTACGGTCTACCCCTGTGATTCTACCCTAATATCATACCAGAAAACAACTTTGTTTTCAAGTATATTATCAGGCATCCTCTTGAGAATGGCATTTTTCAGCACTGAAAAGCCGGTACTGAAAAACTTGACCTGGAAACCTTGCTTAATAGTGGCCGGCTTGTTATACTCGGGCGCACTATCAGCATGTATTGGGCTGAGAGCTTACTATAACCATGAAAGTAATTCTAGATTCCAAACAGATCGACAAGACGCTCGGGACCCTGGCGGGCCGCATTGTCGCTGAGATCCCGCGTGAGCTGGATATCGCCGTGATCGGCATCCGCAGTAGAGGAGAAATCCTTGCCCAGAGGCTGTCCAGCAAGCTGTCAACTATGCTGGGCAGAGATGTTCCGTGCGGAACGTTAGATATAACTCTGTACCGCGACGACCTGAACTCGCCGCAGAGCGCCGCTCAGCCGCAGGTGCGAACCACTGAGATCGGCTTCGACGTAGACGATAAGATTATTATCCTGGTCGACGACGTGCTGTATACCGGCCGGTCAGCTCGCGCCGCTATGGACGCCCTTATAGATTTAGGAAGGCCCAGAGCAATAAGATTGGCCGTGCTGGTCGAACGAGCGGGCAGAGAATTCCCGATTCAAGCCGACTATATCGGCTACAAGGCGGACGTGGAACCCGGTAAACTGGTCCAGGTTAACCTGGTCGAATCGGACGGAAAAGATGAAGTGGTCATCGAGTAGTAAACGCGAAGCCCTAAAACCAGGTACGAGATATGCTTCACGAAATACGAATCTATGCCCCTGATAAGAAAAAGTAAGCAACTCGGCTGGAATCGCAAACATCTGCTTGGCCTGCGGGAGCTGAGCACCGGAGAGATAACTTACATTCTTGACACCGCCAAGGGTTTTGAGCAGATAAGCACAAGGTCGGTCAAGAAAGCCCCACCGCTGCGAGGAAAGGTCGTGGTGAATTTGTTCTTCGAAGATAGCACCCGCACGCGCAACAGCTTTACTCTGGCAGCAAGCCGATTAAGCGCCGATGTTATAGAGTTCACCGAGAAAGCCAGTTCCGTCAGCAAGGGCGAAACACTGCTGGATACAGCCAGAAATCTGGAGGCGATGGGCGTTGATATCGTCGTAATTCGGCACAGTGCCGCCGGTGCTCCGAAGTTTCTCAGCAGAAACATCAATGCGTGCGTTGTCAACGCCGGCGACGGGTATTGCGAGCACCCCACACAGGGGCTTCTTGATACCTATACCATACGCAAAATTAAGGGAACGCTCCAGGGTTTAAAAATAGCAATTGTCGGCGACATAGCCCACTCACGCGTAGCCCGTAGCGACATGTGGGCAATGACCAAGCTGGGGGCCGAAGTGACATTTGTCGGACCACCGACGCTTATGCCGACAGAGGTCAGACAACTGCCGGTCAAGGTGAGCTATTCGCTCGATGATGTAATTGACAAGGTCGACGTTGTAAACATGCTTCGCATCCAGTTTGAACGGCTGGGCGGCAACCCGTTTCCTTCGATCCGGGAATACTCTCACTACTTTGGCCTGACAGTGGAGCGGATGAAAAGGGCCAAATCCGACATCCTGGTTATGCACCCGGGCCCAATCAATAGAGGCCTGGAGATGGAAAGCGAAGTGGCCGACGGCAGGAACAGCGTCATCCTTCAGCAGGTGACCAACGGCCTGGCCGTGCGTATGGCCGTATTGTTCCTGGTCAACCAGGCAGCCGCGCAGGCATCATAGGGAGACATAGGCTATGGCCGCAATAGAGATAAAGAGAATGCTAACACTCGTACCTCAGCTATTAGAAATTCCTCACGACAGAATCTGGACGACGTACGATAAGGAGGCAGATGCCCTCTATGTTAATTTCAAAAAGCCCAGCCACGCCGATGATTCTGAAATCACCGATGATGACATCATAGTCAGGTATGAGGCAGGACGAATTGTAGGTATCACCATCATCAATGCGAGCAAATGGGCTGCCCATTAGCGAACGAATGGCCTCCCCGTCCAAAGGACAGCCCTGTTACTGGTCAACCAAGCAGCGGCAGAGGTATCATAAAATCGATGCTAAACTTAAGACGCAATTGATGACCAAGTTGTTAAATGAACCATTCTTCAATGGAAACAATAATGAACTACATAGAGTCACATCCTCAGCTAGTAAACATACTAATTTTCACAACTACACTAATTGTCGCTTGGTTAACAGGTGCACTGAGAGTAATCAAAGGTCTCTCCCAGAAGTTAGACAACAGACTGCGAACAAGAATCGAGCCTGTGACTGCAACTTTGACTTACTTGAAGGAATACGAAATTGACGATAAACCAGCAAAGAGGTTTGCTTTTTGGCTTTGTTTTTCTTTATACAATCCTACTGAAACCACACATGCAGTAACTGAATTCGAGTTAAGGTTCAGAGATATGCGGCAAAAGTGGTCAAAACCACTTCTTCCCATTACATTTCCTAGTGTGCCGCGTCCTGAAATCGGTGATAGCATAAAATTTATGCGCGTCTACTTTAGTCGTTTTCCGTATTTAGAGAATCTCCTCGGCGGAGAATTTTATGCTAGTGGAACTTTAAAACCCAAAGAATCACAAAGTGGATATTTGTTATTTGTTGAAGAATTCTGGGGAACCTGCCTTCCACTTGTGACAAAAAGAGGAGTTCGGATAAAGTTAACCTGTAGGGATTCGAGAGGCAAAGCGTATCGATCAAAAGGTTGGGCGAGAAGCCTGAGTCGCACAAAAGCTTTTGAGATTATCCCGGGCTTGGACAAATATACGGAAGGCGAAAGGTATCTTTCTTCTTTGCAAAGGTGGGAAAATAGCATCGATAGGAAATCGGAAGAAGGCAAAAACTTGCTAGAGGAATTACAGAGTATTGAGAATAATCACAAACCTTGAGCATACGCATTACACCTGTGGGTTTTAATATCGATTTCCCCCTATCAGGGTTACTATGAAGTTGATTGCACATAAGTCACGGCTAAGAGGGACGGTTGCGATTCCATCATCTAAATCGCACACGATCCGCGCCGTCGCGATTGCCTCACTGGCTGCGGGCCAGAGCGTCATTCGTAAACCGCTTATTTCAGGCGACACGGATGCGGTCGTCAATTGCTACCGAGCGTTGGGCGCTCAGATCGACACCAGCGACCCAGACTCATGGAAAGTGACCGGCACCGGCGGCCAAATCAAAGCATCAAAAGAGGTCGTTGATGTCGGCAATTCCGGCACAACCCTGAATATCGCCATCGGTTCAGCATCCCTGGTGAAAAAGGGCCAGACTGTCACCTTCACAGGCGACCAGCAAACCCAGAGCCGCCCCGTCGGCCCGCTGCTAAACTCGCTTAACGAGCTTGGAGCAAACTGCATCAGCCTCAAAAACAACGGCAAAGCCCCCGTAAAAATAACCGGACAAATCACAGGCGGTAAAACCGACGTTGCCTGCTCGACCAGCCAGTACCTATCAAGCCTTCTGTTGTGTACGCCGCCGGCAGCTAAGGATAGCGAGATAAATGTCACGCT